>JALZAJ010000454.1 GCA_030948465.1 Bacteroidota bacterium | reverse complement strand
ATGAACAAGTAACGCTGCAACGCTGTACTGTGCATGTACAAAGGAATGTAAGAAACTGGTTGACACGTAAACCTAAGTCTGAAGCTGCCAAAGAACTCAGGTATATCATAAGCCTTTTGCATCATATAAAAAACATAGTGGAGCAAAATATGTGGATTATAGCTTTCAATTATTGGTACCTTAAACACGAACACATAACTGAAGAAAAAGTATATAGAAAACAAAGTGGAAGATGGTGGTATAAACACCGTCAGTTAAGAAGATCTGCCATCTCAATTAAGAACGCTATTCCTGATCTGTTTCATTTTATTTAAACGCCAGCTATACCTAAATCAACCAATGGAATTGATTCTTATTTTGGGCATTAAAGACAAATCTAAAAATACACAGAGGCTTATCGGCAATTAATAAAAAAGCATTCACCCTATGGTTTTTGCATATGAAAAGCCTTCGGCTTTAAGTTTTTTCAGCCGTTAAGAATACCTATAAATAAAAAGACGGAAACATCTGCTGGCAAATGATGGCATTAATATGGCAGAAAAGCAAGCAGAAAAAATCTTGCAATTTTTATATATTATGGCAGAGATTGCAGTTGACCAAAATTTAGCTTCTAAGGCATCTGACAATCAAAATATAAGATTTGCATAGATAAGTTAATGATAAAAACCTGCTGGTACTCGAATTGCATCTGGGCTGAGTATTAAACCACTATAAGTATGCTGCGAAGATTATAAGTCTTTATCGAACTACAAAAGTCTTTCAAAATCATGACTTGAAGGCTTTAATCTATTTTCGTGATCCGGCTGGGACTCGAACCCAGGACCCATACATTAAAAGTGTATTGCTCTACCAACTGAGCTACCGAATCCTATTTTTTAACCTTTAAAGTATTTACGTTTTTTTAAAGGATGGCAAAAATAGGTTAAAAACTTTTTGCAGCAAATTTTTTGGGAGTATAACCGGTTTAATGGGGTATTTATTGGGCAAAGAAATCAAAGTTTCTACACTTCAGGCATAAGCAAGTATAATTTGCGATATAAGACATCTCAAATTTCCCGGCATGATTTTTTGTTTGCCAATAACAAACCTAAAAAACATAATATCATGGAAAAGATTATTGATCTCAAAGACCTGTTGAAGCATGAAATACTTGACCTGTATTCAGCAGAAGAACAAATAATTGAGGGATTGCCAAAAATGATTGAAAAGGCAAATGACCCTCAATTAAAAGATGCATTGAGCAACCATCTTAATGTAACCAGATTGCAGAAAGACCGGCTTGATCAAATCAAACAAATGCTGATCGACGAGGAGGAAAACCAGGAAGATAACGGCTTCTTCTCGAATTTATTCGGCGGATCAAATTCTGTAAAATGTAAAGGAACAGAAGGGTTGATAAATGAAGCGGAAAAGATGATGGGAGAAGATATGACCCCTGAAGCAATGGACGCCGCTATAATAGGAGCAGCTCAAAAAATTGAACATTATGAAATTGCTGGCTACGGCACAGCCCGCGCTTATGCGAACGAATTAAATTTAGATTTCGTTGCTTCTCAATTGGAACAAACATTAAATGAAGAATATGAGGCCGACGATGCATTGACCGAATTAGCGGTAGGGCAACTAAATATTGATGCTGAAAATGCAGAAGACGATGACGATGATGATTATGTATATGATGAAGATGAGACTTCCGATTTAGATACAGATGATACCACGCCGGTATCGGCCACTTCAAAATAAAAGAATAAAGCAACGTGCATGTTTGCTTGAAGAACGGATAGAAAGTTTTAAAATAAGAGGGTTTAGCTTTAAGAAAGCTAAACCCTTTTTAACATTGGCCAGTTTATTTTGTTGACGTGCCTACAGCGAGATACAAATTGTCCTGCAAAAATCCGCCTTTTCCGGCAACCAGGTTGGATAATATGGACGCTTTGCGGACAGTGGAAAAAAAATAATAAGCTATTTTTTTAACTCCGGAATATAGTTGCGATGGCGTAGTTTGATGATCCATTTCCGAAAGAAGCACCTCTGAAATATTTTGCTTTAATGCTTTCATGTAATCTTCGGTAATTAAAATATAATCGGTAATACCTCCGCCGTTTTTTAAAAGGTTGTGAGATTCAATAACGGTTTCTCCATATAATTTTTTAAAACCTTTTATATCATATACAATTATATCGCCGTAATGCACGATCAACTTCAACGAAAGATCCGCTTCTATTTTATATTGGAGCTTCCACTTTTTGAAACGGGTGTCAAAAGCTTCATACATGTTCTTAAAACCCTTCATGATCTCTTTCACCGGGAAGGGCTTTCCAATTTTATAAAAAAGAATAGCATCTCCTTCAATTTCAGAGAGATCCATTTCCAAAGGGTTACTGTCAATAATACCATTTAGCAGATCTCTTGTAATGGTCACCCCAAGGTTCATATCAATACTTTTTACAAAATTTGTAAAACCGCTTATGTCTGGTATGAAAATTAGTCCTTTCATAAAAAATAGTTTATAAGGTTGATAATCCGGAATCAAATAATTTATTTAAAAATTTTATTACAGATTCGCGGTTAAACTCTTTAAAGCGATTAGTAAACTGGTGCCATTTGATCAGGTACCAATCGTTAGTAAAAAGCGAAACATCGCAACAAAATATCATTGATAATATCAGTGCGAATACTTTATTTGAAATTGATTTCATAAAATTTATTTTTTTGCATCGGCCAGTTTTTATTTAGAAATATCTTTTATAAAAAAACCGGATAATGCTGATACAAAATTTGTTATTCCCGCAACCAATTTCAAGAGTGTATTAGCTCAGTTTTTGACAGTGTTATTGTAACCGTGCAGCGTATTTCACCTATATCTTAATGGGAAATTTACCTGGGAATTTTACGATTTCAACGCCGGCATTCAACTGCTTGTCCCATAAATGAGCAGGAGGGTGTTTTAACTGTTTTTTTAGCGTGAAAACACGGTAATTTTGGTTGATTATGATACTGAAACTGTTGCTGATACATAGTTTCAGCCCAAATAAGTTGTTATGGTTTTAAAAGGTGACTTTTTGCTGTTGTAATGGATTTAAAGTTTTCGTAAGTTTAATTATATATTAATTTTTTATTAAAAAATTATTTTTATGCCAAACGAATTTCAGTTTTCATTCTCAGCTGCGGACATTCAAAAATTAATAGACGAAAAGTGCGAAAGAGTAATTGTTACGGGCAAAGTGATTCATGATGCCGGGAACGGTACATCAACGTTTGAAATTTATGCGGAAATTTATGAATCGAAAAGTAATTTGAGAATAATAGGGTGCCCGATGCCTTGCTAAAAACGAGCTTAAAAAAATTTGGAAAAATAGCAATTATGGCCGGGCATCTCCTTTTAAAGAGATAATAATATTTTGATTGTTTGAGGGATTGCCTGGGATAAATCAAAAGTAAAAATGTGATCTAAGCTTGTATTATTAAGAATGTAAAGTCATATTTAAATGCATGCTGCGGCGTTAATATTTTACTTATACGTGGCAGGAGTTGCAAATTAAAATTACCAGGTTCCGCTATCATGAGAATATAATTTCGCTAAGACTAAAACCTTAATTAAAGACTGGATGATCTTTTTAAAAAATTTTTTAGAACCATTTTCTTACCTCCTGTATGCTCTTTTATTGTTTATTGTAGTTGATAGAAACAGTTCCGTTAAAAGAAAGGTTCTTTTTATTTATTATGTTATCGCCGTCACTCTTACCTATTATGCCAGTTTTTTAAGCTACATAAAAACACACGGCGATAATAATTATTTGTACAATCTATTTTTTTTTATCACCATCTGTACATTTTCATACTACTTTTATAATATACTAATCGGAAGAAATAAAAGATACATTGTAATCTTCCTGTTTGTTTTAAACCTGTGTTTATTTATAGAGTACGATATTGTATTGAGGGAGTTTCACTATTCCTATAATAACTATGTAACGGCCACCACCTACTCAAGTCTTGCAGTTTATTGTCTTTTTTATTTTGACCAGTTGCTTAGAAATGTTAATGAAGTAAATATTTTGCATCAATTTGATTTCTGGCTTATCTCCGGTTATTTAATTTATTTTTTAGGAGCATTTTTTATTATTTTATTTTATAAAGATAAAAATGAATCACAGCGTGCTATTATCTGGGCCTTTCAAAATATTATTCTGTTCACAAGCGCACTTATTGCATTAACTGGAAATTTATGGATAAAATATTACAGGAAGCTGCAATAACGCCCGAGCTTGCTACCATTTTTTTATTTACCATTTTTCTTTTAATCGTTGCTATTGGTATTGTTGTGCTTGTGCTCGTATACCAGAAAAAGCAATTGCAATACCTGGGAGACAAAGAACAGCTTCGTGTAAAATTTGATAAGGAAATATTAGAAAGTAAACTGGAGATCCAGGAGCAGACCTTTAAAAATATTTCAAAAGAAATACATGATAATATCGGACAGATTTTAAGCCTCGCAAAGATCACCATCAATACCATGGATTGCGATGATAAGCAAATGCTGGGAGAAAAAATAAATACGGCTTCGGAGCTGGTAAGCCAGGCTATACAGGATCTGCGTGATCTTTCGAGAAGTCTTAATGCAGACGCGATTGCAGAAATGGGACTTTTAAAATCAATAGAATATGAACTGGAGCTGATAAAAAAATCCGGCAGATATCAAACTAACTTAATCAAAGAAGGGGCTCATCAAAGGCTTTCTCATAAACACGAATTAATTCTTTTTAGAATTTTCCAGGAGACCTTAAATAATGTTTTGAAACATTCGAAAGCATCCGAGATAAATATGAAGATCAATTATAATTCTACTAATTTTATAATGCATATTTCAGATAACGGAATCGGATTTGATCCTTCCTCCATGTTAAATAAAGATAACACGGTTAAAAGCGCATCGGGTGGTATTACTAATATTACAAACCGAGCGGGACTTATAGGAGCCGATTTCAGAATTATCAGCGAGGAAGGAAAAGGAACAACCGTTACCATTGATTTACCTTTAAATGAATAAGTAATGCCCCCGAAAGCAAATGTTGTATTAGTGGATGATCATAGCTTGCTGCGCAACGGGCTCGCCAGCCTTATCAAAAGTTTTGGAGAGTACAATATTTTATTTGAGGCTGATAATGGCCAGGATTTTATTGACAAGCTTAAACCAAAAACATTACCGCAGGTAGTATTGATGGACATCAACATGCCCGAAATGGATGGGTATGAAGCTTGCCTTTGGCTAAAAAATAATTACCCTGAAATAAAAGTGCTGGCCTTATCAATGTATGATAATGAAAATTCCGTTATAAGAATGTTTAAGGCGGGCGCCAAAGGATATATTTTAAAAGATTGTGATCCTGCAGAATTAAGGCTGGCCCTCCAGGCCGTAATCACTAAAGGATTTTATTATTCAGAAATGGTGACCGGCAAGCTCATTCACACGATTAACACGCTTGACGAAGAAGACAGCCAGATTAAAAACATGATCCAACTGAATGAACGGGAGATAAATTTTTTAAAGCTGGTGTGCACCGAATTTACCTATAAAGAAATAGCCGAAAAAATGTTTCTTAGTCCCCGCACTATAGATGGTTATCGCGATGAACTGTTTCAAAAGCTTAATGTAAAAACCAGGGTAGGCCTCGTAATGTATGCTATAAAAAATGGCATCGTCAATGTATAAAGTATGGATCCGCTTCGCTTTCAGAGGATCTTTTTAAAATAACTTCCCCCATAAATTTCTTCTTATTAAAGGATATATTTCCTGTTTAACGCAATGCGGTATGCCGGCTTAGTAATTTTACTACCGTGTTTTTACCCTCCCAAATTGTTTTTTTCCCGGCTCCGGAATCAGTTAAAGAACGCTTGAATCGCAACCCGATATTGTACAATTTTACATCAGAAAAAGCGCAGATGCTTTTATCAACTCACATTAAAAAATTAAAAAAATGAAAAAGATTAGTATCGTTTTAATTATAGGAATTATATCGGTTTCTATAATAACAAGTAATGTAAATGCACAACTTATCAGAGGAAAAAATGATGCATCCACCTCATTCAATGAAGGAGGTTCTATTACTAAAATTAAAAGTCCTGAAAAAATGGACAAAGCCACTTCGAAATCTTTAAAATCATTCAATAAAGATTTCAGAAATGAGCAAAGCGTTAAATGGTTTGCCGAACCATCAGGCATAACGGCTTCATTCAAGAACGGCGATGTATCAACCAAAGTCGTTTATAATAGCAAAGGCCAATGGATACACACCATTAAAACCTATCATGAAAATAGTATGGATGCCGCTACACGGACTATTGTAAAATCAAAATATTTTGATGATGCAATTACAATGGTTCAGGAAGTAAGAGAAGGAGATGCCATGTTTTTTCTTGTTTACCTGGAAAATAACAGCACCTACAGAATTGTATGTGTGTATGATGGTGAGATGAATGTGTATAAAGAATTTAAAAAACAAATGTAAAAAATTTGGTCTTTAGGTTGGTCATTTATTAATGCAAAGAGGCTGCTGGATCGCAGCCTCTTTTTTTATTTATTTCATTTTTTGTCCTTTTCATATTATAAATTTTTCAATATTTCCTGCTATTTAGCCCATATTTTTAACCCGTTGCCAATTATCGGAACATACTTTTGTTATTATTTAATAAATAGAAATACTGCACACTTTTTGTATCTTTTATTATATGCCAAGAATATTTGTAATAGACGATGATAAAGACTTGTTGAAAGTAGTGAAAACGTTATT
>JALZAJ010000430.1 GCA_030948465.1 Bacteroidota bacterium | reverse complement strand
GGTAAGTGGAAAACAGCAAAGACGAATGGTAAATATTTGTTCTCGGTAAAAGCGATGAGCAAAGTGTATCGTGGAAGATTTATTGCCTTATTAAAACAGAGATTACCCTGTGAAATAGTAACTCCTGAACTGATAAATGAGCTTTACAAAAAAGATTGGGTAGTGTATGCAAAGCGCCCTTTTGGCGGCCCGCAAAGTGTGATAGAATATCTTGGCCGTTACACGCATAAGATAGCCATCAGCAATCACCGCATTAAAAACATTGCAAATGATAAGGTTACTTTTTCTTACAAAGATTACAGGCAAAGCGCTGCTACTAAAGAAATGGATCTGGAGCCATTAGAATTTATTCGCCGCTTTTCTATGCACATTTTGCCAAAAGGTTTTGTAAGGATACGGCATTATGGTATTCTCAGCAGCACCTCAAAAGCCGCATGTGCGCTGCTTATAAAAGAACAGTTACCACCAATGCCGGAAGTAAAAAATGTAAAATCAAAGTATGAAATATACAACCCTCTTCAATGCCCTTGTTGCAAAAAAGAAACGATGCAAACTATATTGCGCTTCAACCGGCGGGGGCCACCGCAAGACTGGCAGCAAATGGCTACAAATATTTTGGAATGTATTGTTTAAAAAACTTGCCGCTGACGCGGCCAGGAAATGGTATGCACCCGATGAAAAAAAACAATGAATTTTTTAAAATTTAAAACAAAATTAAAACAGGCAGCTAAAAGCAAAATGAAAAATCAGGCAACTTCCATGTTGCAAATCCGGTTACTAAGAAAAACTATCCTATATAACGTCACACCTTAGACGCAGATTATTTCCAACTCAAACCCCATAGTTCACAAAAAATCAATCACCGGTTCCGTACAACATGAGACTTCATCGGAGGCACTGCGTGCCCGACGAAGTCTTATTTGTTAGCTGTTGTTTTGTCTACCGTTTGGACTTTCGTTTCCAAAAATAATTTTCTTTTAAGCTGTCTGTTTCTAAAAAGCTATATTGATTAAAGTAAAATTTCCGTACAGCTTTTTTTAAATCTGCAATGTTATGGTAGCTGCCACCCATTTGCTCAGCATTTGGTGTTCCTTCTTGTAAATGCCAATAAACACTATCTTTCTCGTCCGCCGATAGGTATGCTGGGTCTAAGTCATTGCCTAAATGATTTGGTTCAAATTGTTCTGCATAGACAACAAAGATTTCGCTGCCAGATTGTGAATATATTATTGTGTCAATAGAGGCAGAAATAACTTTGATTCCACCTGTCTCTCTGTTTCTTAATGCGATTAGTGAGTCAACTTGTACTGCAATGCGTAAACTGTCCGCTACAAAAGTATTTTGG
The DNA here is from genome assembly GCA_030948465.1 of Bacteroidota bacterium. Classification (GTDB taxonomy): domain Bacteria; phylum Bacteroidota; class Bacteroidia; order Chitinophagales; family Chitinophagaceae; genus Ginsengibacter. Next base: position 2,346 of record JALZAJ010000430.1, on the reverse strand, counting down.
CTGAAGGGTCTTGGATACTTTGCTGTTAAGTCTGGCGTCCGATTGTAATTAATATTATGAACAAATCCTTTTGCTGCCATTATTGTCATTGGAAGTCCAAGTAGTAAGAATAAAAAAGTGTCTGCGTATTTTTTGATTTGCCGAATATGAAAAAGAATTATTGTCAAAGAGGCAAGAAATAGAATGAGGGAAGTGTAACCAAGTCCGTCAAAAAAATCACCAAGTCCGCCGCCACCTTGACCTGTAAACAATTTGTAAATGGAATACAGAAGTCCAAGTCCTAAAATTGTCACTAATAATTTTGTGGAGAGTTTCATACTGGTGGTTAAAATAACAGCTAACTCATAAATATACGCACTACCTTTTTATCTTCAAAAAAATAGATCCATTGATTATCAATGTCCCTGAATTCGCTTTTTCTTATTGCAGGTGCGGCAATTGCCCTACCAATCTATTCCACCTTTTTTAAACAGATCATCCAAAGGGCTTATAATATTAACTAATTGATCTTTGCGTACATGTAAGTATCTCATCGTAGTCTTAATATCAAAATGGCCCAATAGTTCCTGTATGAATTTTACATCTATTCCCTTTTCAAGCAAATGGGTGGCAAAGCTATGGCGCAAGCCGTGGAAACTTATGTCTTTTTGGATGCGTGCTTTCTCTTTCGCCATTTGAAATACTTTTTGCGCACTTCTGTGGCTGTATGATTTCCCCGGCTCCATCCCCTCAAACACATATACTAATGGGCGAACCTTACATTTTTTAAGATAGGATCTAAGAATATCCAATACTATGGGGCTTAAACCCACAAAACGATCTTTTTTACCCTTAGCACATTTTATTAATAATTGCATACGGTCGCTATCTACATGTTTTATTTGCAATGCCGTTACTTCGCTTACTCTAAGGCCTGCACTGTACGCCGTGAATAAAATTGCTTTATGTTTTATGTTCGCAATGGAATTGAACAGCCTTGCAATCTCATTTTCACCAAGCACATTTGGCAAACTAAATGGCCTTTTCGGCCTCGGTATTTCCCAAAAAAATTTTTCTTTTTTAAGCACTTGCTCATAGTAGAACTTTAAGGAGTTAATCCTGCTATGAAGCGTAGATTCTGATAATTTTAAAGTTTCATAACAATATTGTAAGTAATCCCTTAAACGTTGTACACTTAACTCTGAAGCCGGAAGACTCCCAAGTATCTGCAGCAACTGCATGAATTCCTGGGTATAGGTTCGCATCGTGGATTCAGCATAGCCTTGTAAAATCAATTGCTGTTTAAATTTCTGCAACGCCACGTTATTTTCTTTGCTTACTTTAATTACCGGGTTAAATTTTTGAACCGGCTTTGCAGGTACCGGAGCATTAGTTTTTACTACTGTTGTTATCGCTGCCGGCTTTGGGCTGCGCACCGGCCCGGTCTGCACGTTCTTTCTCTTTTCTAACAAATATTTTTTTAATTCTTCTACCTCAAGAGTTGCCACGCCCATTAAAACTTTCGCCAGTAAATCATAATTTTTCTCCGTACAAGGTATATACCAGCATTTGTTGGTGCGGCTCCATTTGGCGCCTGCTTTTTGAAAGTAATAATTGAAGCGGGTTTGTGGGGAATAGATGGCAATGCAGTTTGTCCCTTTGTGGTGAAGCGATTTAAGTGTTACCGTTTCCATTCTTAAATGTAACACATTATACCTGAGTCTTTTTGTAAAGCAGTGAGTTGATTATTCCGGAGTACTTACAGCAGAAAAAGTTTTTCCTATATCATTTCCTTCAATTTTTCCACCACTATATCCACTTCTTCCTTTGTATTGTATTTGCAAAAAGAGAACCGTACCGTTATATAATTTGGATTGTTGTTGATCGCACGAATCACATGGCTTCCGGCATCGGCGCCTGAAGTACATGCGCTGCCGCCACTCGCACAAATATTGTTTATATCCAGGTTGAATAAAAGCATTTCTGATTTTTCCGTTTTTGGGAAAGCCGCACTTAACACGGTATAAAGGCTTTTGCCATTATAGTCACCATTAAAATAAACCGTGGGTATTTGCTCTTCAAGCTTTTCTCTCATATAGGATTTTAATTCTCCTATTTGCTGGCTGTCTTTGTCATGATGTTTTGTGGCGAGCTCTAATGCTTTTGCGAAGCCTACGATCCCATAAATATTTTCTGTACCAGCCCGCATATTGCGCTCCTGGCTGCCACCATTTATGAAGGGCTTTATTTTTATATTTTCATTTATGTATAATATTCCTACGCCCTTAGGCCCATGAAATTTATGGCCGGCTGCTGTAATAAAGTGAACTGGTAATTTCCTGATGTCAAAGGCATAATGCCCGACCG
>JALZAJ010000404.1 GCA_030948465.1 Bacteroidota bacterium | reverse complement strand
CAAAGCAAGGTTTACGAACACAGTTCAGCTACAAATTAAATTCAATTTTCACTTTTAGGTCAAGAGTTGAATTGTCGTGGTTTGATAAAAAAAGTAAGGCATCTCAAAATGGATTTCTTATTTACACCGACTTGCTTTATAAACCCTTATTGAAGCCTTTTTCTGGAAATGTAAGACTCCAATATTTCGAAACCGATGGCTACGACAGTCGTTTGTATGCTTATGAAAATGACGTTTTATACAGCTTCTCCATCCCGGTGTTTTATGACAAGGGATACAGATATTATGTCAATATAAATTATGATCTCTCCAGGAAGCTTTCTTTTTGGGTAAAATTTTCTCAAACCATTTATCCAGGCAAAACCGATATTAGCAGCGGACTTAACGCAATAAAAGGCAATACAAAATCGGAAGCAAAAATACAAATCATTTATTCCTTTTAACTTTTTGTTGATTTAAAGCAGCAATTTTTTACAATCTTGTGTCCTTAGTGTATTGTTAACAATTTTTTGAGATTCTTTTGGGAATCTTATATTTGCAGCTTTTTTAAAACTAAAATATACACATGAGAAGATTTCTTACGTTATTTTTAATGCTAATGCTCAGTGGAGTGTTAGCATTTGCACAAACCCGCACCGTTTCAGGCACAGTAAAAGATAATACAGGAGCACCGGTACCTTACGCTACTATTACAGAAACGCATACCAGAAACGCAACTACGGCGGACGCTAACGGTAATTTCACCCTAAAAATGAAAGGAAATGGCGGAATTACTATTACAGCTACGGGCTTTGATGCCAATGCGATTAATGAAAGCGGTAATATCATTAATGCAACCTTAAAAAGAAACGCTACCGAATTATCCACTGTTACCATTACTACCGCTTTAGGTATTAAAAGGAACAGAAATCAGTTGCCTTATGCGGCACAGCAAGTTGATGGAAGTGAAGTAAGTAAAGAGCGTTCTTCGAATTTCATCAATAATCTCTCGGGTAAAGTTTCAGGCCTCGAATTACGCCAATCGAATGGCCTTGGGGCATCAACAAATGTTGTACTCAGAGGTGCAAAAACGATTGGTTCTACTAACCAGGCTTTATTTGTTATTGATGGCGTACCATTTGATAATTCCAATACAAGTACAGCGGCACAAGCGCAGGGAAGGGGTGGCTACGATTATGGCAATGCGGCGGCGGATATTAATCCTGATGATATTGAATCTATCACCGTGCTGAAAGGAGCTGCTTCTACGGCTCTATATGGTTCCCGTGGTGGAAATGGAGTTATCCTAATTACTACAAAAAAAGGGAGAAAAGGATTGGGTGTTACTATCAATTCGGGATTTACAACCGGATCAATAGATAAGTCAACCTTTCTTACTTATCAAAAGAAATATGGCGGCGGATATGGACAATATTATGAAGACACAAGTGGATTTTTCCTGTTTAGAGACCCCAATAACGGATTTGGACCAGTTGACGCCACTGATCCTGCAGGCCGCCTTGTAGTTCCTACAAGTGAAGACGCATCGTATGGGGGGAAATTTGACCCGAACTTAATGGTGTACCAGTGGGATGCATTTGATCCAACATCACCATACTATAACAAAGCTCGTCCATGGGTTGCTGCTCAAAATGATCCGACAACATTTTTTGAAAAATCTTACTCCTCTAATCAAAGCATCAGCATTAATGGTGGATCAGATAAAGGATCTTTCAACTTAGGTTATACCAAAACTGATGACTATGGTATTCTTCCAAATAGTCATATAGCGAAGAACCTGGTAAATTTTGGCAGTACTTTCAATTTAACTGATAAATTAACCGCAGGTGCAAGCATTAATTTTTCAAATATTGCTGGAAAGGGCCGCTATGGTACCGGTTATGATGATCAAAATCTAGCGGGAAATTTCAGGCAGTGGTGGCAAGTTAATACAGATATAAAAGAGCAGAAAGATGCTTATTTCAGGACAAAGAAAAATGTAACCTGGAATCCCGCAGATCCTACTGATCCAACGCCTATTTATTGGAACAATGTTTATTTTACGAGATACCAGGATTTTGAAACGGATAGCCGTAACCGTTATTTCGGAAATGTCAACTTAAACTATAAGCTAACTAATTCGATAAATATTCTTGGACGTATTTCACTCGATAATTATAGTGAACTTCAGGAAGAAAGACAAAATGTGGGAAGTGTGAGTGTACCATATTATTCCAGATTTGACCATACTTTTAGTGAAACAAATTATGATTTAATCGCAAATTTTGATAAAGATTTATCTTCAAACTTTAACCTTAAAGCTCTTGTCGGAGGCAACCTTAGGAAGGGACACGAAACGAGTATTTACGCTAAAACTAATGGCGGCTTAATCATTCCAGGTATATTTTCTTTAAAAAATACAGCTAATCCCCTCAATGCGCCTATCGAACAAGATTTAAGAAATGAGGTTGGTGGTGTTTTTGGCGGCGTAACATTAACATACGGTGGTTATTTAATTCTGGACGGAACGTTCAGAAGAGACCAATCATCTACGTTACCTAAGGGTAATAATTCTTACAACTATCCTTCAGTTTCGGGAGGGTTTATTTTTACAAAATTGTTACCAAGTTTGACTTGGCTGTCTTATGGAAAATTAAGAGCAAACTATGCTGAAGTGGGCAATGATACAAGGCCTTATAGAACTTTAAATGTATATGATCAAAATACTGCTTTTGGTTCTACACCTCAAACCTCTGTCCAGAATTCTTTAGCAAATGCCGCTTTAAGGCCTGAACGTACAAAAAGCTATGAAGTCGGTCTTGAAGCTACTTTATTCAGGGGACGTGCGGGTTTTGATCTTTCCTATTATGATGCTAAAACATTTGACCAGATATTTGCAGTTTCTGTTTCAAACGCAACAGGATATAACGCTAAGTTTCTTAATTCAGGAACGGTTGAAAATAAAGGATTGGAAGTTTCCGCTTACGTTACACCTATCAAAACTCAGAATTTTACATGGACAATCACTGGGAACTGGACAAGAAACCGGAACAAAGTGGTTGATTTATATATTGATCCGGGAACCGGCGTGCCAACAGATAATATCGTGCTAGGATCTTACCAGGGTAACGTTACGTTAAATGCAACTTTAGGACAACCATATGGTACCATAAGGGGCCAAAATTTTGTTTATTACGATCCAAGCAACCCTGCAGGTAAATCAATTGGCAAGCCGAGTGAAAGAATTGTGAAGTCCAATGGTCGCTATCAATTGTCAACAACTTCCAATGAAGTTATTGGGAATCCCAATCCGGACTGGATAGGAGGCTTAAACAACTCGTTAAAATATAAAAACCTAACTCTTAGCTGGTTAATTGATGTAAAGCAAGGCGGGGATGTATTTTCTCTGGATTTGTACTACGGGCTGGCTACCGGGCTTTATCCTGAGACTGCTGGGAATAATGATCTGGGAAATCCGCTTAGAAGCTCTCTGGCAAATGGGGGTGGTATTATCAGGGAAGGTGTAACGGCAGATGGTAAGCCTAATGCAAAAAGAGTAAGTGCCGTTAACTACGGAGCTTATGGGTATCGTTATTCGCCCGCAGCCGGATTTGTTTATGACGCGAGTTATGTAAAACTGCGAGAGGCAGTCATAACTTATTCACTTCCATCAAGTCTGATCGCTAAAACTAAAGTACTTAACGGCGTTGATTTATCTTTAATAGGTAGAAATCTTTGGATTATTCATAAAAATCTTCCTTATTCTGATCCTGAAGAAATGATTGCGTCTGGCAATTTACAAGGATATCAATCCGGAGCCTATCCAACAACCAGAACATTTGCCTTCAACATTAAATTAAAATTCTAAGAAAATAATTATGAAAAAAATATTATTAATTTTATTGATCCCCATGTTAGTGCTTACGGCATGTAAAAAGGATCTCACTTCCATTAATGTGGATCCGAAAGCTCCACCTACTGTGCCCTCGGCTACTTTATTTACAAATGCACAGCATACGTTGATAAATACCCTAACATCTTCTAATGTTAATTTAAACATTTTTAGGTTAGTTGATCAATATTGGCAGGAAGTTACTTACACTGACGAAAGCAATTATGATCTGAATCAGCGTAGTATTCCTCAGAATATGTGGAACTCTTTATATAGGGATGTTTTAGAAGATTTGGAACGCAGTAAAACTCTGGTTCCTGAAGATCTATACCCACCGTTGAGTCCCGCGGCATTAGCTAAACTTCAGGCAAATAAAATTGCTATGGCAGATATTTTAGAGGTTTATACATACTATTATCTTGTTACAACATATGGTAATATTCCTTACACAGATGCATTAAATATTGAGGCCACAACTGCTCCCAAATATGATGATCAAAAAACGGTTTATTACGCCCTACTTACAAGATTAGATGCAGATATCGCCGCATTAGATAATTCACAGGAAGGTTTTGGATCAGCAGACGTTATATACGGAGGGCACATTGATAGCTGGAAATTGTTTGCAAATAGCTTTAAGTTAAAAATGGGAATTACCATAGCGGATTTTGATGATGCTAAAGCTAAGGCAGTTGTTGAATCGGCTGTTGCTGCAGGGGTTTTTACTTCCAATGCCCATAATGCTGTATTTCAATATCTGCCAGCACCTCCAAATACTAACCCAATATGGGTGGATCTTGTCCAAAGCGGCCGTAAAGACTTTGTAGCTGCCAAAACTATTGTCAACGCAATGGTAGCATTAAACGATCCAAGAATTCCATTATATTTTACCACTGATTTCGCCGGCGGTTATTCCGGTGGCAATCCAGGAGCCTCCAGCAATTATACCACTTTTTCTAAACCAAGCACTGCAATTATACAGCCTACTTTTCCAGCTGTATTTTTGAGTTATGATGAGGTTGAATTTGATCTTGCTGAAGCGGTTGCAAGAGGCTATAATGTTGGAGGCACCGCTATGATGCATTATAATAATGCAATAACGGCATCTATAATCTATTGGGGTGGTACGTCCACTGATGCAATCGCGTACCTTGCTCAACCGTCTGTTAATTACTTAACCGCGATGGGTACTTACAAGCAAAAAATAGGTATTCAGAAATGGATTGCTTTATACAACCGGGGTTGGGATGCTTGGATTGAAATCAGGAGATTGGATTATCCACAAATAGTAGCTCCGGCTTCAGCGCTTTCTGCTTTTCCTGTTCGATATACTTATCCTATTAATGAACAGAATTTAAATAAAGCTAATTACGATGCAGCGGCGACAGCTATCGGCGGCGATAAAGTAACAACAAAACTATTCTGGGATTTATTTTAATAAAATTCTATAAATATAAATATAGAAGCCGCTTCAAAATATTGAAGCGGCTTCTTCGTTATAATCAAAATGTATATGATGGACTAAATAAAAAAGCATGCAGCGAAAAGCGTTTTAATTGGTCTATTAAATATATAACATCAATTTTCAAAAGTTATAGGTATATTCTACATTAAATTGTCTTACACTCGCAATTACTCAAAACTAAAAAGAAACACATGAGAAAATTTCTTACTCTATTTCTATTGCTGCTCAGCAGCGTGTTGGCATTTTCACAAGAAAGAACCATCTCCGGAACAGTTAACGATGATGCCGGAATACCAATTCCTTACACAACTATAACGGAAACTGGAACAAGGAATGCAACAACCGCAGACGCAAATGGTAAGTTTCAAATTAAACTAAAAAATAGGGGCAAACTCGTTTTTACCGCTGTTGGATTTGAAACGAACTCTCTCATACCCAATGGCGATATAGCAGATGTAATATTAAAAAGGAATGCCACGGAACTTTCAACTGTTACAGTTACTACCGCTCTGGGTTTTCATGCCAAACGTGACCGTGTGGCCACCAGCCAATCAACGGTTAAGGGCACTGAAATTGTAAATTCAGGCGAACCCAGTGTTTTGAATGGTCTCGCTTCAAAAGCTTCAGGTGTGCAAATTGTACGGAGCGGTGGTGATCCAGGCGCGAGCGTTTACATACAAATTCGTGGCCAAAATTCAATTCAGGGTACTCAACCATTATTTGTTGTTGATGGCGTACCGGTTAATAATACTACTGCAGGCTCTGGTACAGCCGGCGTCCAGCAACAATCCCGCCTCAATGATTTAAATCCCGAAGATATAGCGAGCGTAGATGTATTAAAAAGTGCTGCTGCAGCTGCCTTATATGGATCCAGGGCCGCGAACGGCGTGGTAATTATAACTACTAAAAAAGGAAAAAATTCGGGCGGTAAAGTTAATATATCCCTCGCTTCCACTTACTCAACTGACGATGTAAACCGCGAAGTTCCGTTGCAAACATCTTATGGACAAGGTTCAGCCGGTAGATATAGTTTTGGTAACAGTAGGACTTGGGGAGACAAAATAGCAGATAGAAGTGGTGGAGATGACGTTTTTAACACGGCGGGCGATTACGTAATTTTGCCAGATGGGTCAAAAAGATATCGAATAGCTAGCGGTACTGCAGCCAATGTTCATGGTGGAAAAAATTCAAAAAAGGTATATGATCACTTTAACGAATTATTTCATACGGGAACTATTTTTGAAAATACGTTAAGTTTTAACGGCGGTGATGATCGCTCTACCTTTTATGCAAGTTTATCCAATCTTGATCAAAAAGGCACTTTGGTAGCAGGATCAGATTATCATAAAAAATCTGCCCTAATTAATGCCGATCGGAAATTTGGACAAAGCCTTAAATTATCCGGAAGCATAAATTATGCAAATATCAGGTCAAAGCGAGCCCAGCAAGGATCTAATACCTCAGGTATTTTTCTCGGAGGATTAAGAACTTCCCCTGATTTCGACAATACATTTTATGAAGGCGATTATGTAAATGCAAGCGGTGCAATATTTCCTAAGCGAGAAGTTTCTTATAGAAATCCAATAGGCGCCTCCACCAATTCAGGGTATGATAATCCTTTGTGGATTTTAAACAGAATCACTAGTACAACCGATGTTGATAGGTTTGTCGGAAATTTCGAAGCCGTATTAAATGCAACAAGTTGGCTGCAATTTATTGCCAGAGCTGGAATTGATTACTATACTGATCATCGGGTTGACAATTTCCCGATTATTACTGCAACAAATCCAGGAGGAAGCTTAACAATTCAGGATTTAACGGAACAACAATTCAACTCAAATTTTATAGCAAAAGTCGATAAATCATTTTCCGATAATTTTGATCTTACAGCCTTAGTGGGATTTAATTACAATAACAGAGTATTTAGAAGTATTGGTGCCGGAGTTAAATCCTTTATTTTACCTGATGCTCCATTCGATTTGGCAAATTCGGCCACAACATCGCGAACACCGTTTAATTCTGAATCAATACAGCGATCAAATGCTGGCTATGCATCCGCAAATCTTGAGTTTTACAACCAACTGTTTCTTGAATTAACGGGCAGATACGACGTCTTTTCCTCAACTAATATCGGTAAATTTTATCCTTCCGCATCGCTGGGATGGCAGTTTACCAAACTCGGAAGTCTCAAAGCGTCTAAATTATTATCGTTCGGAAAGTTAAGGCTGACGTATGGTCAGGTTGGAGTAGAACCACCCCCTTATTTATTTAGCAGTTATTTTAATCCAGCAACTGACGTCGAATCGTGGGGGCCTGCTCTTGATGCATCGTCTCCAATATATGGTGGCGGATATACAAGGAGCACTATTAAGGGCAACCCCGATATAAGGCCAGAAGTTAAAACTGAATATGAGGCAGGCTTGGATTTACGCTTTTGGAATGATAGGATAAGCATTAGTGGAACTTACTATAGAAATCATACGGACGATGTTATCATTAATACCCAAATACCTTCGACAACCGGTTTTACGAACCAAACTTCTAATGCAGCAAAACTATCTAATCGCGGATTCGAAGGCGATTTTGGAGTAACCTGGTTTAAATCAAAAAATGCTTCAATTACGACTTCTGCATTATATTCTCAAAACAAAAACAAGGTGGACGACCTTGCGGGGTCTACCTCCATTTTTTTAAATGGGTTTACCGGTACTTCTTCCCGGTTAGTGGAGGGACAGCCTTATGGGGTTCTGTGGGGAGTGGATTTCTTAAAAGATGCGAAGGGCACCTTAGTGCTTGATGTTAATGGCTTCCCTCAAACATCGGGTATTGAGCAGGTTTTGGGAGATCCGAATCCCGATTGGACTGGCGCGGTTACGAATACTTTCAGATATAAAAATTTCTCTTTGTCAGTATTGGTTGATCATGTACAGGGCGGCAAGGTTTGGAACGGTACAAGAGGAGCTCTCACCACTTTTGGAACTGCGGCGTCAACAGGAGTCGAAACTATAGCGCCCAAAGATTTAAAGGACTATTTTGGAAAAACCATCACTTCCGGAACGGCCTTTCGCGGGCAAGTTACTGATTTTGGCGGCGGCGAGGTAGCGCTCAATGAAAACTGGTATAGAAACTTAGGTGGTGGTTTTGGCCCAGTGGCTTCTCAATTTTTGGAAGACGGTACAAGAACAAGATTACGCGAAGTGTCTTTAGGAGTTTCAATAGGTGGTGAAAGATTTAGGAATAAAACGAAGTTTCAATCTATAGATTTTAGTATTACAGGAAGGAATTTAAAACTATGGACAGATTATCAGGGCATAGACCCCGAAACCAACCTTACCGGTCCAAGCCGCGGAAGAGGACTTGATTATTTTAACAATCCTAATACACGTTCGGTAATTGTCACGGTTCGTATCAACTATTAAATCTAATTAAATGAAAAAAATAACAATAATATTTATGGCATGCATAATGATGTTTGGTACGTCATGCAAAAAGATCACGGAAGGCATTAATGTTGATCCAAACAGGCCAGCAGATTTGAACCCCTATCCCCTTCTATTAAACGGTGCCGAATTATCTACGATACTTTTTATGGAAGGGAGTTTACCAAGATTAGGTGGAATGTGGTCCAGAACGTTTACAGGTGCAGATCGTCAATATTCCTCTTTATATAATTATGAAGTGACCTCGGGAGATTTTGACGATAATTGGGATAGATTGTACGGTGTTGTAATTGCAAATGCTCAACTCGTTGTTAAAAAAGCTACAACAGTAAACGATAAGACAACTATTGGGATTGCTCAGGTTATTCAGGCGCTGGGCTTTGGTACTGCAGCCGATCTTTGGGGCGATGTTCCATTTTCTGAAGTTGGTGAGCCCGTCAAATTTCCTACACCAAAATTTGACGCTCAGGCAAGTGTTTATGCCGGAGTTCAAACTTTGCTGGACGCTGCAATCACCAATCTGAGTGCCAACGTCGGATCAGGTCCTGGCGATAAGGATTTTTTCTATGGAAGCAACAAATCGAAGTGGATAGCGGCTGCAAATACCCTAAAAGCAAGATTTTATTTGCACACAAAGGAATATGATAAAGCCCTTAACGCCGCTTCGCTTGGAATTTCTTCGGCGGCAAACAATCTGGTAGCTCCTCATGGCGATGCATATCTTTCCAGCTTCAATATCTATTATTCGTTTCTTACTTATGACCGGCCTGGTTATATGAATGCTTCTGTATCTTATGCTGCTGATCTTTTGGATTCATCCAAGTCATCATACAGAGGAAACGCTAAAACAGATGAAGGTGACAGATTCAATTATTTATTTCAGACCGGCCTTAACACGGGAGATTTAGACCCCAATGTTCTCGTTGATTTTGATTGGGGTGTGCCTACTTCTTCAAATGGTTTTTTTGGAGCAACGACATCATTTCCTCTGGTTACATTTGAAGAAAATCAATTGATATTAGCAGAAGCAAATGTGAAGATAGCAACTCCTGATCTTAATACCGCTTTAGCCGCCCTGAATGCGGTAAGATCCTATTATAGTACTGGAGGAAGTACCACTTCCGGAAGCAACGTAAGTTCTAGCCCGGATTATTCAGCAAATGGACAGACCTATTTACCTTATTTACTAATTGATTTTGCTCCGGCCGGCATTAAAAACTCTTTATCATCAGGTCAGACTATTAACCAAGCGCTACTAAAAGAAATTTTAACTGAGAGATATATAACGTTCATAGGCCAGCTTGAGCAATTTAATGACGTTAGAAGAACAAAAAATTATCTTGGAATTCCACCGATAAAAGGGACGAAATTGCCCCAAAGATTTTTATATGCACAAAGCGAAATTAATACAAATCCAAATACACCGAGTTTAACTATAACCGACCTGTTTAAAGAAACACCTGTTAACACAACTCCATATTAACCGGGAAATATCTATCGAGGGCTGCTTTGAAAAGGCAGCCTTTTTTGTTTTAGAAACAATAGTTATACTTTTGCTCAAAAAGAACTCCTTAGGAGGAAAATATTTTAAAAGATGGATATTCCAAAAGACCAACCCAACCAACTCAACATAGAAATCTCTGAAGAAGTTTCAGAAGGTGCTTATGCTAATCTGGCGATCATTACTCATAGTCACGCGGAATTCGTTGTTGACTTTGTAAATGTAATGCCGGGGACGCCAAAAAGTAAGGTAAAAAGCCGGATAATCTTGACGCCTACACATGCTAAACGTTTTATGAAAGCAATGATAGATAATGTAAAAAAGTTTGAATCGGTGAATGGAAATATACAGGACATTGAGGCCGTTGAATTGCCCCTAAATTTTGGAGGTCCTACGGCGCAGGCATAATTTTAAACTGGCTGTTCAAATCAATCCTTCGTCAGCAAAACTGAAATATCCTTCATCACTTACGATAAGATGATCAACCACATTTATTTCAAGATACTTTCCCGCTTCTTTTAATTTTGTGGTCAACTCTTCATCGATGCGGCTTGGCTTCAGGCTTCCTGAGGGATGATTATGGCAAAGAACGATAGAGGTTGCCTCCACTTCAAATGCTTTTTTGAAAACTAATCTGGGATCGACAACTGTGCTCGTCATTCCCCCTTTGCTTATAATTTCAAAATGATTTATTTTATTAGACTTATTTAAAAAAACAACTGCAAATACCTCGTAGGAATAGTCTTTCAAAATTGATTTAAGATACGCTGCAAGTTCATTGCTCGA
>JALZAJ010000402.1 GCA_030948465.1 Bacteroidota bacterium | reverse complement strand
CATGCTACCAGCACCGATTTGGTGCATTGGAAACAACAACCCATAGCGTTATATCCTGATAGTCTTGGCTATATTTTTTCAGGAAGCGCCGTCGTGGATGTTAACAATACTTCAGGGTTTGGTAAAGAGGGCAAAGTTCCGCTGGTAGCAATTTTTACACACCATGATCCTGTTGGCGAAAAATCAGGAAGCATCACATTTCAAAATCAAAGTATTGCCTACAGCCTGGATGAAGGCAAAACATGGACGAAGTACTCCGGCAATCCCGTACTGAAGAACCCGGGAATAAAAGACTTTCGCGACCCCAAAGTAAGCTGGAACGAACAGGCGAAAAAATGGATAATGACCCTCGCAACTTTAGATCACATTACTTTCTATTCTTCACCTGACCTGAAAGAATGGACAAAGGAGAGCGAGTTTGGAAAAGAGGTTGGAGCGCATGGCGGCGTATGGGAATGCCCTGATCTTTTTGCATTAAATTATAATGGGGAAAAGGTATGGATATTAATCGTGAATCTAAATCCTGGCGGGCCAAACGGTGGATCAGCTACACAATATTTTACAGGGCAATTTGATGGCAAAACCTTTACGCCTTATCAAACTGATACCAGGTGGATAGATTATGGTCCTGATGAATATGCAGGTATCACATGGTCGAATACAGGTGACCGGAAAATTTTTCTTGGCTGGATGAGTAACTGGCAATATGCGAACATAGTACCTACTGTGAATTGGCGAAGCGCATGCACCTTACCACGCGAGCTTGCTATTGAAAAGCTCGGAGAAAAATATATGGTGACTTCTTTGCCAGTAAAAGAATTAAACAGTTTAGAGGAAAAGCCGGTGATATTGGAAAACGTGGCTGTTATTAATTATGATCTTTCAGAAAAAGTGGGGAAACTTGCAGGCCCAATAAAAATAAATCTGACCTCAAATAACATGGAAACATTTTCAATTACCTTGTCAAATGAACAAGGAGAAAAATTGGTTATCGGTTATGATAAAGCAAAAAATAATTATTATGTTGACCGCACGAAGTCTGGCAAAGTCGATTTTGAAAACGGCTTTGGCAGCATTCATTATGCACCACGTTTGTCTATTGAACCCAACCTTGATATGACGCTGATCGTGGACGATGCATCCGTAGAGCTATTTGCGGATAAGGGATTAACGGTGATGACCGGGATTTTTTTTCCTACCACGCCATATAATAAAATAATTCTCGATTCTAAAGAAAAACTTGCTATTAATCACTTAAGATATGTGAGGTTAAAAAGTATATGGAAGTAATTTTTAAACGTATGATTTATGAATGACGTATCTGTTTTTGTTGGCCACCAGTTTGATGCCCAAATTTCTTTCATCACTTTTTCCACGTATATTTAAAATAAAAATTCTAAAATTTTTTGCAAAAAAAGAGAGCTGGTTAAGCTCTCCATTGTTCATGGTTGGTTTCACGAAACACTTCTTAAAATGAATTATTGGAATGTCGCTGATGGATCACGGAAATTTCCGGGACATCCTGGCAAGTGATCCTAATATCATCAATAAAAAGCAGGCACATTTATTCTTTTTTGAATAATATCCCGGGCTTTTTTAAGTTGGCTTAACTTCTCTTCGATGATCCTGCAAATAATAACTTTTTCTCTTAAGAAATAGGCATTTACCTGATCTTCGTAAGTGGCTATTGTTTTATCAATATCCTCAATTCTCAGGGTAGTCATCTTCTCAATATATACATCCCGCTTTCGCTTGCATTCGTCTAATAACTGAAGTTCGTAATCCAGGTCCGGATTGCTTCCGCTTGCATTCTTCTGCAGGTCAAATGCCTCGTGATCTGCATGTCCGAAAAGCCATTTAAAAAATTTCATATTGAAAGTTTTTGTTAATTACCATAACCTCAATGTCAACTAAAGTCTCAAAATACAATTATCGTTCCATTTAGTTTCCCCGTACTGATGTTGACAATTCCGCCCGCATTTTCTTTGCTTATTAGTGAGAAAAGTAAAGAATTTTATAATTTATTATTATAGCGAATTATAACTGTAACAGTTCATATAAGTGGAACCATCTTTTAGTGACTGACGATTTTGAAGATATCGTTTTTTAAGCTCTTTCAAAGCTTAGTTAAAAAAAAATATGAGCTTTTCATGCCAGCTAATCCAAAAATAAAATCCCGGAAATTTACGATTCCGGGATATGTGCGGCAAAGGAGATTCGAACTCCCACACCCTTTCGGGCGCTACCACCTCAAAGTAGTGCGTCTACCAATTTCGCCATCGCCGCATTTAAAAAAATATGCATAAATAATTTACCTGTTTGCTCATTGATTAGGTTTGCAAATTTAATAAAAGAGTGCTATTAAATTTTAATAAAAAAATGACTGCAAAATATTATGCATTCAGGATAATTCTGAAAGTAGTGCCTTTGCCCGCTTCTGATGATTTAACATAAAGCTGGCCCTTGTGATATTGTTCGATAATTCTTTTCGATAGAGAAAGCCCAAGCCCCCAACCTCTTTTTTTTGTGGTAAAGCCAGGCTTAAATACCTTCCCGATATTATGTTTGCTGATGCCTTTGCCTGTATCGCAAACATCTATTATTACATTGGATGAGCGCTCATTTATTCTTACTGATATTAATCCTTTGCCTTCCATAGCATCTAATGCATTTTTTAAAAGATTTTCAATAACCCAATCAAATAATGGCCCGGAGATTTTGGCAATCACAGGCGAATTCTCCGGCGCTTCTATGATAAAATTAACTTTATCCGTCGCCCGTCTTTTTATGTAGCCGACCATTTTTTCAACCTGTTCTGTTATATTGTATTCCTCAAGTTTGGGAGCGCTGCCTATTTTGCCAAACCGGTCGCTTATTAATTTCAAACGATTCACATCTTTTTCCATTTCGGTTGAAATGCCGTATGAGTCTTCTTTTTCCTTCAACATTTCCACCCATCCTTCGAGTGAAGAAATTGGGGTCCCTAACTGGTGAGCCGTTTCTTTTGCCATGCCCGCCCACACCTGGTTTTGAGTCGATTTATTCCTGGTGGAAATAGCATAAAGTGTAATAAAAATAAAAAGGGCAACAATAATTAATTGCACAATAGGAAAATACTTTACCTGCTTCAATAGCAAAGAATCCCCATAGTAATATTTGTCGGCCACATAAGGCTCTTTACTTAGTTCCAGCAAAATGGGAGGATGCGCAGATTTAAATTCCGCAAGTTTTTTTCGAAGATAATTTTTTGAAATACGAATTTCGGAGGAATCGAGATTCCTCGTATCAATAATGCTATCTTCTTCATTGGTTTGTATTATTGGAATATCTGCATTCTGTTGCTGTATCTGGCTCGCCAGTGAAAGATCGGCATTTTCAGGTGAGGTGGCTATGAACTTATTCGCCTCCACCCACTGACTTAATTTTTGCCGCTCTTCGGTTTCTATTTTTTTTGCCAAAAGATTGGAGTAAAAAATGGTACCTGAAACTATTGCGACAGCTATCAATGCCAGCCACGTTCGTAAATTTATAAATTGCCTCAACATTCAATATGATTGTAGTCAAATCTAAAATGTATTTTCGATAATCACCGGCACCCTATTCTAAAATCTTTTATGTTTGCGTAATCCTTAAAATATTTTATTGATCGCACTACCATCAGTTGCCGTTGTAATTCTTAACTGGAACGGAAAACATTTTCTTGAAAAATTCCTTCCTTCCGTATTGTCTTCGAATTACCATAACCTTTCAGTAATAGTAGCGGATAATGGATCTGCTGATGATTCCGTTTGGTTCCTTCGCAAAAATTTTCCACAGGTACGCGTGTTGGTTAGTGACACGAATGAAGGTTTTTCACAGGGATATAACTCAGCATTAAAGAAAGTTACGGCTGATTATTATGTTTTGCTGAATAGCGATGTGGAAGTAACTCCTGCATGGATATATCCAATAATTGCACTAATGGAATCAGACAATAAAATTGCCGCCTGCCAGCCAAAAATATTGTCCTTCGAAAGGAAAGACCAATTTGAATATGCAGGCGCCGCCGGAGGATGGATTGATCATTTGGGCTATCCTTTTACAAGAGGAAGAATATTTGATACTTGTGAAAAAGATGTTGGACAATATGATACGCCGCAGGAAATATTTTGGGCAACCGGTGCATGCTTATTTGTAAGGTCATCGGTATTTCATGAACTAAATGGTTTTGATGAATATTTTTTTGCGCACCAGGAAGAGATAGATCTTTGCTGGAGAATGCAGAGAGCCGGCTATAAAATTTTCGCAGAACCGGCGTCGAAAGTGTATCACGTTGGAGGAGGGACATTACCGGCCGGTGATCGTAAAAAAGTTTTTTTAAATTTCCGGAACAACCTGGTGATGATGACTAAGAATCTGCGTTTAAGCGAATCCGTATGGAAGATTCCTGTAAGAATGTTTTTAGATATAATTGCTGCATACCGGGCGTTGATCAATGCGAACTTTAGCACCTTCATTTCCATAGCCAGTGCACACATGCATTATGCGGGGTGGTTGCTAACCGGGAAGCGTGGAATTAAATTATCTAAAATAAATATGATTAAATTAGAAGGGGTATTTAACGGAAGCATAGCATGGAAATATTTTGTAAAAAAGAAAAAAACATTTTCTGAAATTATTGGCAACAATAAATGATTTTTAAATTCAATGATTTATTTTTGCCTTGCAAAATTTACTATATGGATCACGAAGAAGTAACGGATGATGGGCAGGACCAGGATATCGTTCATAATTGGGTATCCTCTTCACGTTTTCTTTTTTATTGCCAGCTTATAATATTTGTTGCTCTTGTACTGGGCGGATGTTATACCATGTACAAACACAGGTACACCGGTAAGCCAAATGTGGAAGTTCCCGGCAATACTTTGTATAATCCGCAATACAAATAAATTTTGCGTACAAAGGTGCAATGGCTATTTTTGCCATCCTTTTTTTAGTTCTTAACAAGCGGAAGTAGCTCTCCCGATAGCTATCGGGATGGTAGCATAAAGTTCTTAGAAGCGGAAGTAGCTCATTTGGTAGAGCACGACCTTGCCAAGGTCGGGGTGGCCGGTTCGAGCCCGGTCTTCCGCTCAAAACTTATCCCGGCTTTGTCGGGATTTTTTTTGAATAAAAAAGAAAGTTGTTTACCCGGGTGGTGGAACTGGTAGACACGCAGGACTTAAAATCCTGTTTGCAGCAATGCAAGTGTGGGTTCAACTCCCATCCCGGGTACTAAACTTAACCAAAAGTTGGGTTTTTTAATTTATTTTATTTCGTTTACATTTCATATTCAAAGTATCATAACCGCTTATATATTGGTCATTGTGAAGATCTTTCAATTCGATTGGCAAGGCACAATAATAAAGAAGTGCTCTCTACTAAATTTTATGTTTCCCCGGAGGTTGTCTGATGTTTATTCGACACATTATGGTGTGAAATGACAGATGAAAGGTCTCCAAAATCCTGGAGCTGTTTTTTTAATCAGGCTGATGTTGGGCAAATTGATATTCAGGTTGTTTTTACTGTAAAGGCAGGGAAAATTTGATTAGCAATAAATGGAGCCAGGAATTACACAAATATATTGCGGGCATTATTAAGGAAAGGTGGATATTGTTGAAATATGGGTATATGGCTTTACCGTAAATAAACCCTTAATAAAATCAAGATATTTCGCAAAGTTTGCCAATTGTATTTTGAATAATTGCTGCTTTCCATTTGCTTTCCATTAATCGTTGGCTTTATTGAATATTTCAAAGGCGCCTAATATTGCTTAAATTATTTCTCCATTGGGAACAACTATGGTAAGATGCTTCATTTCCTTTTTTTCAGTAAAGATACCACGATCACTTTGTCCAAATCAACCCACCAAATTGTCTATTTACCACCCTTTTGATGTGTCTTTATCCGGATAACTTTGAAAATAAATAATAACAAATGGCTACAAATCAGCTTATGCTTAAAATGTTTTTGAAAGACGGAATTCAGAGCCACTAACGCCAAAGCTGGCCAGCATTTCGGCTGATGAATGGTTTGACAAACACCATGCAGTTTTTGCAGAGGACTTTGAAAAAGAACACCGGAGTAAATTAAATGTATTGCTTATAAGCCATCTCTCTTACCATGCGGGGCAATTAAGATTATTAATAAATAGTGGATCTAAAAAGAATAAAAAAATTCGTGTTAATCTGTGCAATTCGTGGCTTTCTTTAATTCTATAAAATAATTACAA
>JALZAJ010000386.1 GCA_030948465.1 Bacteroidota bacterium | reverse complement strand
GGCGGAATGGGGTAATGTTTTTCCTCATAAGCTTCAACTAATGTAAAAAGAATTTCAAATTCATCACCTTCAGGAGTATTATCCTTTGCTCCCCAAAGTTCTTCAACTCGCTTAAGCGTTGTTTTATAATCCTTTTTAGTTCTAATTGGCTTGATATTCATAGTCAAATATTTTTTGCATTAATCTTATCATATTCTTTGTGAGTACCTACGAAGCGAATAAAGATCTTCCCTTTACGAAATAATATGAGAACGATCAACCGGTAATCGTTTCCTTTTATATTAAACACGACCCTATCGTTGCCCACAATACTTGCTGATCTAAATTGCTTCTTAATATCCTGGAAATTATTCCATTCAGCTTTCTTTGCTTCATCATGCCACGCTTTTAACGGTTGCTCTGCATCAGGGTGCTTTTCCCAGAAACTTTTCAAAGCGCTTTTTGCAATTATTCGCATGCAGAACAAATATAGGCAATGTTACCAAATGGGGAACATTATTGTCAATGCTGCCACTAAATTTATTCAACCACCATTTGGTTCTTGTTTTTGGAACCACGTAATATTTTCAGCCTTCATGCCCATGCCAGAAACAGCCATTCCTATCGGCAGGCGGACATCTGACCGGGCCGGGCAGGCAATACCAGGTTTGCCGGGGGAGGCTTTTATAGTGCAGCTTGTAACGAAATCCATTGGCATGTAAAAAACGGTGCATCCGCATTTCGGGCTTTGTATTCTTGCCTTTAATATCACTAAGGGTTGCCAACCCTCAAAAGGTTGGCAACCCTGCACTACCAATAATACTTGTCTTATTTATTTCCGGCTCTTGCATTTATTATACATCCTTGAAAGAAAAAATAATTTCTGAACGATAAGGATTACTTTGATGAAAAAGTAAGAATTTAAGATTTCTAAATCCTCAACTACAACCACACCGTCTTCTTTAATAATGGAACCGGCATTGTATTTCCAAAACCAAAAATCAAATTTCTTTTACGGGCCAGGTGGCGTTCATCAGCACTATCACATAACAACGTTCTTCTGCCTTTGCAAAAAATCTTAAATACCTCAACGATTGTTAACCTGATTCTTTCATCTTCCCCGGTCAAGACTATATCACCATCGATTGCATCAATGTTAAAAGAATAGACATTATCTGCCAGGAGAGGATATTCATTGAACATAAAACTGTAATCAAGAAAATAAATATGGTAAATTATTCCATAGCCAGTTGTAAACCGTAAGAAAAGTCATCGGTTTCCTCAAGCAGATAGGGGCTTAACAAAGCGGTATTTATTTTTTAAATCTTCCGATTTTTCGCCGTTTTGTAAATGCCGGTGAATAGCTTTCTTGTCTTCCAGCATTTTCTTAAAAATGGAAGCTCCTTTGGAATTAAGAGAAGTCTTTATGGTTTTATTTTTTTCCATGCTTGAACAAATTTACAAAATCCATTTTACGGGATAAAGGTTTATAGGTTTATTCCGCACACACTCTCAGCAGGGCTGCGAGGTCGTCTTCATTATTAAAATTAACTTTATGCTCTTTTATATATTGCCTTACTTTATCTCCTTCAAAAAGAGCATAAAAATTTCTTTTATCCGCTTTCAAAAAGTGATTGGAGGCATCCGCTATATAAAAAGATTTTACTTCTTTAAATAAAACATCTTTCTCTACTTGTAATTTATATATCCGGCTATTACTATTGTTGATGTAGCCATAAGTTTTTATAGCGGATGATCCGGAAGCTATATCATAAGCCCCGCGTGTTTTGTCTGCAATCTGCACCATTTGTTGCTTCAGTACGAGTTTATAATTTCCCTGTTTAAAGATTTGACGCAGGTAACCTTTATCGTAATAAAACACCATAGAATCAATAACAACGGAGCTGAGCAATTCAGGATTGGCTACAGCAAGCGTGTCTTGTGCATTGTCTAAGAAATGCATTTCATCCAGCAAAAAATTATAATTGAAAGCACGTTCTGAAGACGTACCATCTCTAAAAAAAGCAGTACCGCTACTGAAGGCCGGCAACAGGTACATGGCCTCGCGGGGAAGAACTTTATTGGGTATCTCTCCCACTTTTACAGGATATTGTTTTACTCTTTGTGCGGAAGCTGTATTAATATAAAATAAGTACAGGAAAAGTAACAATTGTTTATTCATAAAAA
>JALZAJ010000363.1 GCA_030948465.1 Bacteroidota bacterium | reverse complement strand
TTTTGAGATCGCTGTTTGACAAATATTCAAATGCCGGTAAAGAAAATTTTGATTTCAAAATTTTGAGTATGGGCATGAGCGCTGACTATGCCATCGCTATCGCGGAGGGAAGTAATATGGTGCGAATTGGAAGTTTGTTATTTGGACAACGAGGGTGATAATGCTGCTTCCAAAAAAAAATTCTCCTGAAAAAAATATAGGCAAAACTTCCTGTTCTCACAAACTAATTTAGTATATCCCACAAAGGCGCTGAGACCACAAAGTAATTTCTTTATTGCGCTTAGTGGCTTTGCAAGAAATCTATTGCGTTATAACAGACTTAACTTAGCATTAGATAAGAAAGGAATTGTTTTGCCCTTCTAAACAATACCAACTTTTACAATATTTTATTGTTGATAACGTAAGTGCCGGTTACCAGGTAAGTGCTGAGTGCCGATAAAAGATTCAGGTACGATACAATAGTTTTCATAATAAAAAGATTTAGGCTAATACGATGAATTCTTTTAGTATGATTTATAAAAAGAGAAAAAGGTTGGGTTATTATTTATGCAAAAAAATACTTTTCAATTACAATTTTATCGTAACACCTACGGCAAGGCCAACCGAATTTAAGTTGGTTTTAACCGGGGTATCTTTATTGATCGAAGTAATAGCAAACCGGGCTGTTGGTGTAAAAGCGATGCCTAAAGTTCTACTTAATTTATATTCTGCACCCGCAAGCACAGACCCGTTAAAGTACAGAGATTTCAATCCTTCAATTTTATTTGTGCTAACGCTCTTATTGCCTGTGGAAGTCTGAACAGTCGTTTCAATATTTCCTTTCGTTAGGAAATTGGCGGCTATACCAGCTCCGGTAATTAAACTAAATCTTCCTTTTGTAAATTTATGCTTTACCACCAGCGGCACGCCTATATACTCCAGCGTATTTGATGAATGAAGTGCATTCAGGCTATCGCCTGCAACCGGTACATTTGATGATGTTACATTTACAAAAGAATAACCTGCCGAACAATTGTACCGGAAATTTACATTGCCATTATCATCCGGACGCGCATAAATTGTTTTTGGCTTAATGCCAATTATTCTTGTTGAATAGGTGAGCCCGGAACCAAGCATCCAGTTATTGCCTAAAGCATAATCTATCAATAAGCCGATGGTTGATGAGAACCTGATGTCCTCGTTCTGTTGTATTTTATGTCGGTCATCTTCTCTGAACCGCGGATGATCGTCTTTTATATTTGTTGAAACCAGGTCGGGTGAGAAAAACACCGTTGCGGAAAAAGGCGACCGTTTACTTAGCCGGGTATTATAATTACTGTGCTGTTTTGATAAAGCATTTTGCCCGTCATTTAATGTATTAGTATTAGTATTAGTTAATGCCGAAGGTATTTGTGCTAAAGGATTCAATATAAGGTCTTGAAATTTATCTTTAATAAAAGATAACAACGGAATTGCTGATAGATATTTTTCCTGAACGGATGGATTAATTTCATTTGATTTTTCCAGTTGATTTTGCAGGACGTTTCGTGGTTCACCGTTAGAGGCGATCAACTCTGCGGCATGGTTTGCTTTTTTATTTCCCTCGTCAGTTTCCGGTGATTTAGTGATTACCTGAATCGCAGATTTTCTTTTATCAAATAATTTTTTTTGTTCTTGTTTATTGCCGGTTTGTATAATTTTTTCTTTGGTTATTAATAGAGCGGTATTATCAAAATCTTTGCTTTTCTTTTTCACAAGGCCTTTATCTGCTATACTTTTATTTTCTGATTTATTTGTTTGAATTAATTTTTTATTTTCCTTCAGATGTGATTCATTATTGTTTTTTGCGTTTTCGATAACAAGGTTGTTGTTCATAACAACGCTATCCGAATCTTCTAAACTATTTTGTGTATTGCTATGTTGATTTGGTAAAGTTTTACCTGCCTTATTTTGTTTTACCAGCTCTTTATTTTTTGAATGGATATACAAGGTGTACATGGCCATTCCGGCTGAAAACAACAACAGGATAGCCGCCACCCATTTTAGTTTATTATACCTTTTGGAGATGGATACCACTTTTCTTTTATCCAGGTTTTTATCGATACCATCCCATACGCCTGCCGATGCCTGTTCGGTGTGTTCTTCCAAAGCCTTTTTAAAAAGATCATCAATATGGTGTAGATCATTATTCATACTTCTTTTAGATTTTGATTGGCTGAATGCATGCTGTTATGAATCGCTTTTTGCAGGAAAGCTCTTGCATCGGAAAGATTCGATTTTGAAGTGCCTTCAGAAATACCCAGATGCCGGGCAATTTCCCGGTGCTTCATTCCTTCAAATACATAGAGGTTAAAAATTGTACGGTAAGCAGGAGATAATTGCTGTACCATTTTTAAGAGTTCTTTAATTCCTATTTGCGAAAAAATATCTTCATTTCCCGGCAGTTCCACCGGAGTGTTATCAATAGAAACCACTGCATGCATTTGCCTTTTACTTCTATATTTCTGTAAGGCGCAATTGACCATTATCTTTCTTACCCAGCCTTCGAAAGAGCCATTAAATTTATACTGATGTATAAATTCAAACACTTTTATAAATCCTTCCTGCAGGATCTCTTCTGCTTCTTCACGACTTTTGGCAAAACGAAGACATACGGCAAACATTTTTGGCATAAGCAG
The DNA here is from genome assembly GCA_030948465.1 of Bacteroidota bacterium. Lineage (GTDB taxonomy): Bacteria > Bacteroidota > Bacteroidia > Chitinophagales > Chitinophagaceae > Ginsengibacter. The sequence continues at coordinate 4,474 of JALZAJ010000363.1, read as the reverse complement.
GTTATAAAGGTTGTTTTGCGATTGCCTGTTTCCTTTAACGCAACCTTCAATAAGCTGTTGAATTTGATCCAATGATTCCACGTCTTAATGCTTTGATGCGATCTTCACTAATATGGTTGGGTGAATAGAATTATTTTATAAAATAACAAAGGATACTTAGTAATAAAATACCTTTCTTTTTTTTTAATTTTTTTTAACCCAACTATCACCTTACCGCTTTCATCTTTGAATAAAACGACCTCACGAGATAAAATTTACTTTCCAATTTTTTTTTTTAAAATCAAATTAAACGGAAATCGTATGGCATAATTCTAAAATAAATTTTATAAAAAATCCTCTCCCAAAATAATTTTAGAATCTGTAAAAAAATTAAAAATGAAAACTAATAGTAAAAATGTCACCGGAATTTATGTACTCCTTTCAGCCCTCTTCTTATTAAGCTTTGCTTCATGCAAAAAAGATAATTCTGCTGCTACCCCCGCCGCAAGCACATCGGCCATCACAGCTTCTGCAGCCGTAGCAGTGGGAGTTGATACGGCGAGCAATGATTCAGTATATGTCGTTGGAACCTGCGCTCACGATCATTACCTGGATTCAGTAAGCGCTGCCAGTCTTCCTGCCGCCATCACGGATTATTTAAATGCTAATTATGCCGGTTATATATTTCAAAAAGCGTTTACCGATAAAAATTCTTCAGGAACTGTTACAGGCTACGTTGCAATAATTCAATACAATGGAAATCCTGTGGGCTTAAAATTTGATGCATCAGGCAATTTTGTTAGGGTGCTTGAGCAAAGAGAAGGTGGTGATCTTTCAGGTAAAGGATGGCACGAAGGCGGAAGATTTGGCGATCGTGATGGAAGGCAGGCGGACACAGTTGCCCTGTCCTCATTACCATCCGGTATTCTATCTTATTTCGCAACTAATTATCCGCAGGATACTATTAAAAGAGCGTATCAAAACCGGGATAGCAGTTATGTTGTGTTTAGTATGAATAACGCCGCCTTTGCCACCGTGTTCGATGCGGGCGGCGTATTTGTACGCAGGGTGCAAATACAGGAACATAGAGGCCATATCGCTGCGGTAACTGAAAGTAATTTGCCCGCGTCCATTCAATCGTATCTAACGGCGACTTATCCCGGCTTTGTTTTTAAAGCAGCTTTTTCCGTATCAGACAATGGAGTTTTAGCAGGCTATGTTGTTTGCATAGATGCCAATGGAACTAAGTATGGGATTGAGTTTGACGCCTCAGGAAATTTTGTGCAGGCGATCCCAATAAGGTAGCAGGTAAGCATTCACTCAAATAGATCCGTACTCAAATCCGTATTCAATTCAACACTGCTGTGCACATGTAAATGTGCACGGCAGTAATTTGTTTCATCGAATTAAAATGATTTCATCATGATAATTAATACGGCGCTTTTAAGGTTTGCTGTACAACCCAACATCCTGGCTTCAGGCATTAAAATACTGGAGCTGTGCAAACTTTCTTACAAGGCAGGGAAGTTTATAAAAGAAGATCATGGTATGGCCGATTATCTGCAACAGACGATTGAAGAAGGAGATACGATCGCAGATGTAGGGTCGCACCAAGGCAATTACATTTATCTCATGCGAAAGAAGTTAAAGGAATCGGGCAAGATCATAGCTTTCGGAACCAACTCTTTTTTGCACGAGCAACTTGTTTACCTGAAAAAAATTTTTGATTGGAAAAATGTTCACCTCGAATTTCTCACGCTTTCAAATATTTCAGGCACGAAAAAGATTTATCTCACCGATCCAAATGGCGCCGTCCTCATTAACATCAACGATAACTATAAACGGTTTGCCACAAGGAAAATATTGGTTCACACGCTTGATGACTATTTTAACCGGAATAATATCCGGCCAGATCTTTTAAAGATCGACGCCGATGGAAATGAATTGAAAATATTGCAGGGCGCTGTAAACACTCTTATGAAACAAAAGCCGAAAATATTGTTGAAATGCGAAGAAAGAATTGCCGGCGCACGCAAAGTGATGGATACCCTAAACCTGCTTACCCAACTGGGTTACAAAGGACATTTCTTTTTAGACTCCATCCGGATTCCGCTTGTCAATTTTGATTTTAATATTTATCAAAATCCCTGCAATGATTTTTATTGCAGCCATTTTGTTTTTGAATAACAACGCACTAAAACAAAATTTAGATAAGGCTGATGAATCTTTGACGGGTGCATTCCAAATTTTCGCAGTTTAACGATGATAAAGGGTAGTGCAACGCCAACGGCGAACCACCCCGGTGATGTGCCACCAAACGGCGACAATTGAGCTGCGCCCGCTATGATCTAAAAGTCAAAATGAGGTAATCATGCAAAATGCAGCGGTGGACGATTAATTAATACAACGTTATAATGTCCGTAGAGATTTTTTGCATTTGAGAAGTAAACTATTGTTGAAACGATAATTTCTGTAGCTTTAGCATCATGAAAATTGCCTCATCCATATTTCTTTGTTTATTTATTATTTCGGCAATTCAACCTGCATTTATTCATTTCCGTGTTCAAGAAAAGAATACTGATTCTCATAAAAAAATGTCTTGCTGCGAAAAAGAAAAACAAAATAAATGTGCCGGCAATTCTTCAAAAAAAGATGCTCCACAACAACCATGCAGCAGCAATAGCGGCAACCCATTTCTTCCCTGCTCCACGTGTTTATTTGTTTCTACGCTTCCACAAATTATAAATTTAGAATCTCCTGTTATATTCATAATAAAACGAGATTCCCTGTTTCAAAATACCCGCCTTGGTTACAGCTCCGAATGCTGGCACCCACCTGAGCTTTACCTGCTTAAATAAAATAGACAAATATATTTTTTAATAAAAAAAATCATTAAGATGAAAAAAGTTCTTTTGGGAGTTCTATGCTCCATACTACTGTCAAGTGGTTTACATGCAGGCGATAGTAAAAGAAACAAGGTAAAACATGTTGAGAAAAAGCAGGTTTGTACCAAAGCCAATTGTCCGGACGCATCAAATTGCACACCGGCAAATTGTGCAAAAATTACTCGTTGTTCTGGTAAGTAAAACCTGAAACAGTTATTTTACCCGTCACATTTGTGACGGGTTTTTTGTGCCGATGATAAAAAATAAAGATTGGTCTTGTTCTAAAATTTTATAAATTATATCCTGATTAATATAACCGTCAGGCAACAGTTATCTATATTTTTGAAATCCTGGAGAATCGGCATCTTACTATACGTCAACAAATATTTTTATACAAAAAAAATAAGAAGTATTGAAGGAAGTAACCCGGGCAGCTATTTATAAATTATAATTTTCATTTTTTACATGATGCAGCTTTATATAAAAAACATGGTTTGCAACCGGTGCATTGCTGCGGTAAAGCAATTATTGGATGAATTAAAACTAAAATATTCTACTATTCAATTAGGGGAAGTAACTCTTACGAAGGAGCCATCAGATAATCAAATTAAAATTTTAAGAAACCGGCTTGATCAACTGGGGTTTGAATTATTAGATGATGCAAAAATGCAGATGATAGAAAAAATAAAGACTATCATTATTGAGTACGTTCATTATGGAGAGGGTGACGAGCGATTAAATTTTTCTGATTTACTCATATCAAAAGTTCATAAAGATTATTCCTACCTAAGTAAATTATTTTCAGATACAGAAGGGATCACCATTGAAAAGTATTTGATCCATCAAAAAGTTGAAAAAGTAAAAGAGCTCATTGTTTACGATGAATTAAGCCTGAGTGAAATTGCTTACCAATTGGGCTATTCCAGCATCGCACATCTTTCTGCGCAGTTTAAAAAAGTTACCGGCCTTACTCCTACACATTTTAAAAAAATACCCGGAAACAAGCGAAACACATTGGACAAAGTATAAAGGCAAAAAGTATGAATCTTTTCATAATTCAATACAAATCATTTCTGAGATAAATCTGTTGATCAGATAAAAATTATGATACGAGAAAATTTTATCAGCAGATAAGGTCAACTAAGAGTACAGACAAATTTATCGCTTATCGCTTGTTATGGGAATAGAGAAATAAAATGCAGATCCGGTTCCGTCACTTTCAACCCAAATTTTGCCACCGTGCCGTTTGATAATATCCCGGCATATATAAAGCCCCAGTCCAAATCCGGAAACAGGTATTTTCATTTCTTTAGTCCGGTAGAATCTATCGAAAACTTTGAGTTGTTCTTCTTTTGCTATCCCAATTCCAAAATCTTTTACTTCGATAACCAGGTCTGCCTCTCTTTTTTCTGTTGAAACAATTACCTCTTTGGCGCCCGGAGAATATTTAATAGCATTGGATAATAAGTTCACAAGAACCTGTTCAATTCTTTGCTTATCTGCATATATTCTTTGATTTAACGGGGAATTGTTTCTTATAATGTTATGCTCTCCGGAAACTATTTGAAACGAACCAATCGTGTCATTAACAAGCGAATCAATATCAAATT
>JALZAJ010000417.1 GCA_030948465.1 Bacteroidota bacterium | reverse complement strand
CGGCTTTTGGGATCACGTGAATTTTGACTCACCCGATACTGCCTTTGCCGAGATAAATGATAAAAACGTCATAGAGAAAGCAAATGACCGCTATGTAATTTATCGCATGAATGATCGTATTCTTTTTGATGATAATAAAAGTGATATACGTCCTCCTGGTGAGAAAGGCCTGCGGCAAATTGGTGCCTCCTTAAATCAAAAATTTAAAGATGCGGATGTGAAGATCTATAGTCTTACCGATTCTTCCGGCGAAAAACAAAATAGCCAGTTGGCCAGACAAAGAGCAGAATCAGTGAAAAATTTTCTTATAAAAAATTCAAAAATGAATGATCAGGATATTTCCATATTTCCAGTTGATGAATCAAGATATTCAACCCATATATCCACAGGTGGAAATCAACCGGTCAACACCATTGAAATTGTTGCGAAGCGTTAAAATATTTTGAAAAAATTTTTAATTAATTAAAAATAAAAGCATGTCTAACGAAAAATATGCAGCCAATAACAACCTTAAAGAACTTCATTCCAGTGGCTATGAAATTGCAGATGGAGAACCTGATATCCGGGGTTGGAAAGCAAGAACTGCTCAACATGAGGACATAGGAAAAGTTGAGGATCTTTTATTCGATACTGTCTCTCTAAGAGTGAGATATATAGTAATCGACTTGAATGGAAAACCTATGAATCTTGTTTCCCGGAAGGTAATAATCCCGATAGGTTTAGCAGAGTTAGATGAAAAAGATAACGTTGTCTTTTTTCCGGATGTAACCGTTGGGCATCTTGCTTCCCTGCCTGATTATAAAAAAGGAAAAGTAATCATCGAAATTGAGCGGGCAATACGCACGGTGTTTGCTGCACGCAAGAACGCCGGCATAGACGCTGTTACCTACAAGGATGTTGACTTTAATGACCCTGATCAATTTTATAATCACGAAGATTTTGATGAAGAAAGGATGTATAGATCCCGGGGAAAATTTGGCGGGGTAAGCGATGATCCAGTGATGAAAACTCCCGGTGATGCGGGCAGGCGTCAGCGCATCATCCCTTCGGGCCGGGCAAATAAAAATGTAGAGGAGCGTAAGGTTGAAGAAGCCGATATTTCTAATCAAAGAGCACCAGGCAGTACATTTCAGGAAGGAAGTTTTGCCCCTTTCCAGGAAGGAGCAATTGAAATTACCGAACATTCGGAAGTGCCGGTTATATCAAAAGAAGCAAGAGTTGTTGAAGAAGTTTCCGTTAATAAAGAAGTGAAAGAGCGCAACGAGAAAGTAAAAGATTCAGTAAGAAAAACAGAAATAGACGTGGAAAAATTAAAGAAGGATGATCTTTCAAACGACGTCTGAACACACCTTGAACATTGTTAATCAAATAAGCGGTAAACTTCCCCCGGGAGCTTTCAGAACTTACTTTTTTTCGGGCCGGTAGCGCTTACTAACTGGTAAGGTTAGCCGATGAGGAGAATTTACTTTATTTCCGGTGCAGTCTGTAAACACGTAACAGTAACTATACCGGGTCATCACTAAAATTTCACTTTCTATTCCGCTTTCTTTATAGCCGCAAGCACCGATCCTATTTGCCCATAATGATAATAATCATGTTCAACAATTCCGTTAATAAGATATACAAATGAATAGTTTCTACCTGCAACTTTTGTGTGCCACTGTTCCACCAGGAAATTTTTAATGGCCGTCAGCAGGCGTTGATGGCACTCTTCAAATTCTCTGCGAATGGTATCCCAGTCAACAGCTTCGGGCCAATCTCCCGCAGAATTATCCTCGATATCAAATCCGTTATTACCGTTAAGTTTTTGCACGGCAAAATTTCTCCAGGCCGTTATGTGACTTAGCAACTCTGCAATGGAATGGCTATGACCCTGAACTTTTTTCAATGCCACAGAAGACTCAAGAGGGAAAATTTTCTTTTCAAGATTATCGGTTACCCAATTATCCCCATTATAAAAATCATTTAGTTGTTGTATCACTCTTTCGATTGTTGCCTGCAGCTCATTAGTATTTTCCATGATAGTATGATTTGGTGGAGTAGATTTCATGCACAAAGTTGTTGATTTTGTTTCTGATTGTCATTTTTTTTTGCCTCTTCTTTTACCGCATAGCACAGTTGCTAATTTGCCGGGAAAACATGGTGAATTAGCATACCGGAAGAACATACTGAGAAAGCCTCAACCCGAATTATTTGCATAAAGTTCCATCCGCTATAAAAGAATTGCAGGAGTATGATCTGTTGTCGCCAAGCATGCCGGAAATCTCGTTCTTACACTGCATTTATTTTAAATAATTCACGGATGTTTGCAGTATAAATAAATAGCATCATAAATAAAATAGTAAAACCAATGTCAACGCAAAACAGAACAGTAATTACGGTAGAGAGTTCCATTCATTCACCGGTAGAAAAAGTTTGGGAATACCGGACAAAGCCAGAACACATCACGCAATGGAATAATGCATCGGACGACTGGCATACGCCACAGGTTGAAAATGACCTGCGGGCCGGCGGCAAATTTGTTTCCAGGATGGAAGCAAAAGATGGAAGTTTTGGCTTTGATTTCGGCGGTGTGTATGATGTCGTAACACCCAATGAATATATCGAGTACACACTGGGTGACAACAGAAAAGTAAAA
>JALZAJ010000342.1 GCA_030948465.1 Bacteroidota bacterium | reverse complement strand
AAAAAAATGTGTCTTTTCGATGAAATAAAAATGGACCGCTTTTTTTACCAAACCAGTATCCAACAAAATTTCCTAAAATACCGGCAGTGGATATTAGAACCCATAAAATTCCAAGATCAATCCATTGATTATTGGAATGAAATAACGCAGCAGATACAATTGAATCGCTGAAAATTCCTGTTACGAAAAGTAAGGCGTCACCAGGAAGAAAGAACCCTGCAAATAAACCTGTTTCTGCGAAGACAATAAAAAGGATCATCCACAAACCACCATGTTCAATATAAAATTGAGGATTCAAAAGATCCTTTATATTAATTCCTAAAATGTGCAGCAGCTCCACTTATTTAATTTTAAAATTAGTTAAGAACAATTCCTGTTTTATAAAGAAACGACAAAGATTCATAAAAGAAATTAAAATAAGCGCTAATCAGGAACGAAAGCGAGAGCCTTTTCATCATCGAACTCGCCTTCCCAGCGTGCGATAACACAACTGGCCAATGTATTTCCAATAACATTAACAGAAGTGCGTGCCATGTCCATCAATTCATCAATGCCTAAAATCGCCATTACAGGCCACACCGGCAATCCGAACGAAGATACTGTTCCCAATAAAATTATTAAAGAAGCTCTTGGCACGCCGGCAACTCCTTTACTGGTAAGCATCAAGGTTAGTCCCATGATAATTTGCGTGCTTATGGGCATATCGATACCGCCAGCCTGGGCAACAAATACACTCGCCAATGAAAGATATAAGGTAGTGCCATCCAGGTTAAATGTATAGCCGGTGGGAATTACAAATGAAACTATTTTTTGAGGTACTCCAAATTTTTCCATGTTTTCCATAGCAATTGGAAGAGCCGATTCTGAGCTTGTAGTTGCGAACGCAATGGACACTGGTTCCGAAACCGCTTTAATAAATTGTCGTATTGGGATCTTCATAAAATAGGCAACTGAGGAAAGCACAACACCCAGGAAGACAAAAAGCGCTGCATATAAAGTAAGCAGCAACTTCAGCAAGGACGCAAGAATATCAAGGCCCAAATGCCCAACGGTCACTGCGATTGCAGCGCCCACACCAAACGGGGCAAAATGCATAATGATATTAGTAAACTTAAACATGGTCTCTGCAAGGCTTTCTGAAAATTGCAACATCGGTTGCCGCTTTTTTTCATTTACCATGGCGAGGCCAATTCCAAAAATTACGCTGAAAACCACGATCGGCAGCACATCGCCATTGTAAATTGATTTTACAATGTTTTCCGGAAAAATATGTAAAATAACATCCTGCCATGTTTGGGGCATGGCCTCCGGCAATTCCTGGTGAAAGGTTGGCGGGATATGAATGCCAACGCCGGCCTGCGAAATATTGATGGCGATAAGACCAATTATTAAAGCAAACGTAGTAACCACTTCAAAGTATAAAATCGACTTCCATCCCATTCTGCCCACCTGTTTCAAATCAGAATGGCCGGCAATACCTACCACTAACGTTGAAAATAGAATGGGTGCTATAATGGTTTTGACCATTCGCAAAAAAATCTGGCTTAAGACCTTTAGGTTTTGGGCAAACAAGGGAAAGTCTATTCCAACTTCAACGCCTATAACCATGCTCGTTAGTATCCATGTTGTGAGCGATCTTTTATAAATCGCAAAAAGAATCATGGAAGCGATAAACAACCATCGCAACACTTTCAGAAATAATGGCGAGATGCTGTTAAAATTATAAATATCGATGAGGTGAAATATCGCAGCTATGGTAAGCAGTATAAAAACAAGGATGGTGCTATTTCTTTTATTCATAACCGCAGTTGGCTTTTTAGAAATTTGCCAAAACTAATGAAATAGAAAGTAAAATAGTTTCTCAAACAAAAGCAACATATTGCATAAAGTTTCTTTATTATGTATAAATCTTTTCATCCATTTTTTAATATATTCCTTACTTTTCCAGTCTATTTATAACCAAAACCACCATCAAATAGTATGAGTTTATTTATAACCAAGCCCATGAGCGCTCTTATGAATGAGGCGCAGGAATCGGGGGATACTTTGAAAAGAACTTTAGGGCCGGGGAATTTAATCGCTCTTGGTATTGGCGCAATCATTGGTGCCGGGCTGTTCGTGAGAACAGCAGCAGCGGCGGCGCAAAATGCCGG
>JALZAJ010000341.1 GCA_030948465.1 Bacteroidota bacterium | reverse complement strand
AAGTTGTAAGCCGTACGGCGCAACGTTTCAAACTTGTAAGTTGTCAAAAGAACTTTGTTCAGGGATAGTGATAATAATGAACTTTTTATTATAAATCTGGCAGCGGCCTAAGGAGGAATTTTATTTTGATGCCGCATTAAATGCTTTTCCCTTGAAGTCTGCAATCTTTGTTTTTAGCTATAGCTTTTGATGTAAAACTATTTCTCTAATTCTTATCCATTCATCAGTTGCCCGATTACCTTCCAAAGAGTCATACAACTGGTTATAATAACCAGGGCTCCAATAGCAATAAACATTTTTTTAACCGGCACTTTCCCAACTAATCTGGCGGCTAACGGAGCAGCGAGCAAGCCGCCAAATATTAATCCGGCAATATCAATTAAAGGAAGACTTTTCAAGAGAATAAAAAATGTAATTGAGCTGCACAGCACAACAAAAAATTCTGCGAGACAAACTGAGCCTATTACATAACGCGGATTTTTTCTTTTTGCGATCAGCGTGCTGGTAACTAAGGTTCCCCAGCCGCCACCTGCAAATGAATCCATGAAGCCACCAACTGTTGCAAGCCATCCTGCTCTTTTTATTTTGTTTTGGGTCTGTTTCTTTTTGAATGCTTTTCGTAGAATAAAATATCCCAGGTATAGCGTATAAATGGACAGAGGAATTCGGATATAGCTGGAATATTTTTGAGCAAAAAAGGCAAGGGTTGCTCCAATGATAGCGCCAATGATACCTGGTATTACAAGCGCCCTGAATAATTTCTTGTTGATATTTCCAAAACGATGGTGGCTATAACCCGATACCCCACTCGAAAATACTCTTGCCGAATGCACCCGGCTGCTTACGATAGCAGGGCTTACTCCATTGGCTAAAAGAAAAGTAGTAGATATGGTGCCATAACCCATGCCTAAAGAACCATCAACCATTTGCGCAATGAAGCCGGTTAAAAACATGATCAAAAATGGCTTTAGATCTACGAATTCAGGGATTGATCTTAAGCTGCCTGCTATCTGGTGAAGCGGAACATAGGATAAAATCCAGTGCCCTGTTATCATAAAGCAAAACGCAAACAGGCACCATTTTACAATCTTCTGCCATTTTTTTGTGTCAGGTTTGGAAGCTCCGTCCAGTGTAATTTGCTTTGCTGCTAATACGTTTGTGATCTCATTCAAATGTTTTACTTTTTCAGCAAAGTCGCCGTTAAATCCATTCCTGATGATGTGCATGTTTTCCAAAACATTTTCTATTTCATCCGGCATCAGTTCATTGATCTGCTCCTTTATTCTTTTAGCAACCGTAGGCGATTTTCCGTTGGTTGAAATAGCGATTTTTAGATTTCCTTTTCTAACAATGGAACTCAGATAAAAATCACATAAGTCAGGCTTATCTGCAACGTTTACCAGCTTTCCTTTTTGATGGGCATCATTTCTTATTTGCTCACTGGTTGAAATATCATTTACGGCGGCAATTACAATATCAGCATTTTCTATGTCGGCGATTGAATAAGGACGTTCTTCAATAGTAACGTTAGGAAGACTGCCGGCCAATTCATAAATTTTATCCTGAACAGCGCTTCCAACAAGGCTTATGACCGTTGCCGGGGAATTTTCAGTAACAGCATGTAATTTTTCCAAAGCAACATTTCCGCCTCCAATAATAAGCAGGCGCAGCGTTTCAAGTTTCAGAAAAACAGGAAACAGGGTGTTTCCTTGTTCTGCAATTATTTGTATGTCTTCCTTTTCTTCAGCCACGTAAAAAGTTTTATTTTAAATGATGACGTTTTTTGAAATTTGACTTGATGGTGCAGATTGAGCCGAAGTATATTTTGATTTTTCAGGATGAGGATTAAGAACCCTATTTTACTACGAATGTTCTTTAAAACGGGGGATAATAAACAATAATAAACCCAACCTTTGCCCGCATTTATTTTACTTAGTTGAATAATTTTCTGAAAGAATAATCTCCAAACTTTTCGTCATCCCTTCTTTCATTTTTAAAATTTTCAAACCATGCATCCAGTTCTTTCAGAATACTTTCTTCATCTAAACTTTCTTTATATACCCGGTTAAGGCGAAGTCCTTCATGATCACCGCCAAGATGCATATTATATCTTCCCATCGCGGTTCCTACAAAACCTATTTCAGCATTGTAAGATCTTGCACAACCGTTGGGGCA
>JALZAJ010000340.1 GCA_030948465.1 Bacteroidota bacterium | reverse complement strand
CTCCATTAAGACCATAGCATTCGCATGGTTTGTTTATCGATGATGGATTGCCTTCACATATACACGGAATTTGATTTATGTGTTTCTATCTTATGAATTATAAAATAGCAAACCCAATTGCTTTATTTACCACATCTTTAATTGAATCAAGTGCTGCGTTGATGGCGGCTTCCGCGGCCAGTAATCCAAGTCCCTCCTCAGAAAGTAAAACCATTTTTACGGTGTTCTTTTGCATGCCAATAAGAAGATTTGCCTGCTCTTCAGAAATCGAGGGTGAGGGTTCCTGGCGCATCGCTTCTATATCTACTAAATTTTGCGCCAGCGCTTTGAAAGAAGACGTCGCCAGGTTTTGAATCTCCGGCCATTTTTTGGCCAGGGATTTTTTGGCAGCGGCAGCCATATTATTTAATAGATCACTAATCTTTAATGAAGCCATAACTTTTATTTTGATGGTTAAATTACTTTTCCCTTTTGAGGCCATTTTGAAGCACGATCATTGCTTTGAATGAATTTTCAAAAGTGCTTTTTATTGTTTCAACAGGTTGCTTATTGATAAGCCCAAGCTTATGTATTTGCTCAAAGTCCTTTAAATTTTGCGATAGCAGATCTACCTGTTGGGTTATGAGCTGGTATTTGGCAAGAGCGCTGCATCTTATTTTGAGACTTTCAATTTCCCCATCAATAGTTTCATAATCACTTTTGAAGTTTTCATATTTATTAGCAGCCGCATCATTGTTATCAAAGTTCCGCTCTAATCTTACAATAATCATTGACACATCATTTTGAATTTTTTGAATACTTTCATCCGTAACCTGGTCGTAGGCGCCAATTAAGGTAACGTGACAACTGGTTATTAATACAGCCAGAATAAAAATTGAAAGCCAATGCTTCCTGCTTTTGATCGCCTTCATAAAAATTTAAAATTTAATTGCTTACTCTAAACCGTTTTCAGCTTCCCGGCGTTTGTGTTTATTCAAAATTTCGTTCACTTCCTATGATCTATTCCAACGTTAGCTCAATTATTTTTCTTCTTTTCATCCTCGCTTGAGGATGGAGCCGGCTTTGCGCCTGTGCTTCGGAGGTTTGATATTTTATTCAATAAATCAAACCAAAAAGGCGCACCCATCATAATCGCCAGCACAGTTGCAAACAGGCCTGTGATCTTTGAAAAAAGATACAAGCCGGAAAATTTTCCACTTGCGTCATTCAGTTCATCTGCTTTCCAGGTAAGAGGCATAGCATCTGCTAATCCTTCTTTTGCTCTATCAATGTCTTTTATTTTTTTAACCATGTTATTTTTAAAATCCTGGAGACTGATTGCTGCTGCCGATAAAGTATCCGTATTTGTATTGATCTGTTGCACTTGTTTTATTAATGCCGAATCGTTTACGGCATCGTACGCTTGCATAGCAATTTTAGTGCGGGCCTCGGAATTGCTGTATAAGTATTTCGCTAACGATATACTGTCAGCATTTAAAAAAACTGTGACAATAATGCCTACGATAAATGTGGCTGGCCTGGAATATCTTTTTTTTAAGGTGCCGGTAATACGTTGCATTGAAGAGTCGAACCAGTTTTCAATTTTTCCTCTAAACAAATCGATTTCGCCGGTTGATTTTTCGCTGAGTGCCCGGTAGGTGTCTTTTGCATCGTTGGCATACATAAGCAATACTCTTTGAAATTCAGTTGAGAGCACATTTGATTTATCGATCGCGAGAATAAATTCATTAATATTTTTTGCAATTACTTTTGGGTTATTTGGATCAAATGTAATTTTTTCAAGAAGCGCCGATGCGAAGTTTTTTGCATCAATATAAGAAGTAGATTGACGGGCATGTGATAAAGCCGTAACAGAACAATGATCCATAATTGCCTGGCCCAGGCTCACTTTTGTTCCATCAGGCTGGACGATTGGCTTATTAAAAATGGTATATAACCATTCTTCAAGTAATGCCGCCCTGGCCCTAAAGCCTGTAAGAATCATTTCAACGGCGGAGCTGGTTATGATGCTCAATAAAAAATACACGAATATTATTCCTACTACCAGATCCAATATTGGAAAGCCACTCATGTGCTGCTTCGTTTAAATAAAATAAATGATAGAATGTTTTTAGGTGCCTTAATTTTTAAAGGGAAGGAAGATTAAAACGGGTAAATTCTCAAATCAACAAATCAAAACAAAATAAGCTCAGGGATTTTAGGTTGGCACAACAAAATAGAAAAATTGATTTAATTCCAAAAGAGTAAATATTTTTTTATTTTATCCGGTATTTAAAAATTATTCCTAATAAAAATGAAATAACACTTTTGGATAAGCCAATTTGAAAAACAAAAGACAGGACAAAATAAAACGATGGCAGCCTATTTTCCAACGGCGAGAACCCTGCTTTTTCTCGCTGATAAATCCGTTTAAAGATTGAGAATTTACAAGGCGCTGATCAACTCCTTTATATCCGGAACTCCAAGGCCTGTTATCATATCATAGCCTTGTCCTGCATTGTATGCACCGTTGTTACCAGACACCACATCGCGAAATGCCGGCGTATTTATTAAAGGATATATGAGAGGATTAAGAAACGGCAAGGCAGGCTTTTTCGCTTGAATTCTCGCTTCATTTATTAATGCACAGAAACCAGCCCAAACAGGAGCGCTCCAACTGGTTCCTCCGATTTGCACTACCTTATTATTCAAAACAAGATAGGCACCTGTTTCGGGATCGGCAACCACGCTCACATCCGGCACCAGCCTCTCGTTCCCGGCCGGAACTCCAGGTCCTTTCTGCCAAATGGGGCGATTGAAAAAAATACTTTTTCCTCCACCGCTTCCAACCCAGGCTGATTCGGAGTCAACATTTCCCTGCTGATCTAATTTTAAACTGGTGCCGCCCACGGAGATCACATTAGGATCTGAAGCTTCATATTCCGCCTGTAAAGGACCGTTAGAATTGTGGCCGGTATCGTCAGGATTGGAGCCCGCATCGCCGCTTGAAACAAAAACATTTACTCCTGCCGCCGCGAGCCTTAAAAACTTTTGGTGCTGGGTAGCCACTTCTCCCTGCGGGCCGCCCATATAAGTTTCGCCAAGCCCGAGGCTTATAGAAAGTTGTCTCATCCCGGGCTGAGATGCGAGATCGGAAATGATACGATCGAGGGCACGATCCAGGTCAACAAATTGCAATGATCCACTCGCATAAATTCTTACCTTTGCACCAGGCGCTATTCCACTTGCCCATTCAGTGTCGAGGGTTTCTTCCCCTTCCGGTGGTAAAAGATGGCCGCCTTTTACATTAATCTTTTGGATTTGTTTCAGGGTAACGGGAAGATTATTTTGTTTCCAAAATGCTTTCAGATCCGCATTATGTGGAAAGTT
>JALZAJ010000310.1 GCA_030948465.1 Bacteroidota bacterium | reverse complement strand
CGTCATCTCTTTTTATGCTTGCATATGTAAAGATAGAGACTTACAATGCGGTAAAAAAGCTAGATAAAAACGCGTAACTACAAAGACATAAAAAAAATTAAAACCATCGCACGCGATGGTTTTTTGTGTGCGTTAGGCATGGTTATCAGCTATAGGGTGCAAGTCCCGAACACGTGTTGCAGTACATAGTGTTAGCCAAGAGCAAGGGTGTCGTAGGCGACTACGAATCTGAAGGAAGCTGGAGGCAAACGTTCGAGCTTACGAACAGGAACTACATATAAGGCAGGGCAATGTGGATGATGTTGCACAAGAAACAGAAGTCCTATACTGCACAGAACATTGCAATGTAAATGTAGAGGCTACATGAACGGAAAGCAAATAACCTTACCCTAAGAGATCTGTAACATAACTGTCAGCGGTATGAGCGAATGCCAAAGAAGTAACCGAAGCTATAAAAGGAAGGCTTAGGGATGTTACAGAAGTCAGCCGAGGTCATAGTAGGTTAAGAAACGAGCTGTCAACCCGAGCAAAGGAGTATGACAAAGGTCTCACAGACAAACCGAAGGACTGAATGTTAGAATAAGGCGAAGGCAATAGAAGTCTGCTGGTGTGGCAAAGAAAACTGAAACGCATAAGAGCACTACCTGCCCGAAGATAAGCCGGAAGCTGAAAATAAAAGGCAGGAGGAGTTTAGCCAACCGATACGACAACTAGCGAGACCGCCCTGTACAAGAGAGAAAAAAAAAGATGACGTGCTTGAAGAGATATTAGACTGGAGAAATGTTGAAAAGGCTTTAAAACAAGTAATCAGCAACAAGGGCACTTGCGGAGTGGACGGCATGCATGTTGATGAACTTCGACACACCCTAAGCCTGCAATGGCAGTCCTTACGGTCTATGATTTTGGAAGGACGTTATCAACCGCAACCAGTGCGAAAGGTAGAGATACCCAAACCACAGGGAGGAACCAGAATGTTAGGCATACCAACAGTACTTGATCGGTTGTTGCAGCAATGCATCAACCAGACGTTAAATCCAATGTACGATGCTGATTTTGATGAATGGAGCTACGGCTTCCGCCCCAAGCGCAATGCTCATCAGGCAATACTACAGGCACAAAGCTTTCTGGGTGAAGGCTACGAATGGACAGTAGAGATAGACCTTGCAAAGTTCTTCGACCGTGTAAACCATGATAAGCTCATGGGATTGCTCATGAAGAGAATAACAGACAAGCGGGTGTTAAAACTTATCCGCCACTATCTTACGGCAGGCATCATGGAAGGAGGTGTAGTATCGCAAAGGACAGAGGGTACACCACAAGGAAGCCCATTAAGTCCGCTATTATCAAACATCATCCTGCACGAACTGGACAAGGAGCTGAGAGGCAGAGAGCATAAGTTTGTAAGATATGCTGATGACTGCACTATCTATGTAAAGAGTGAGAAGGCAGCGATAAGAGTGGCTGAAAGCATCATTAGATACATAGAAGATACTCTGAAGTTACAGGTCAACAGAGAAAAGACACGGGTAGGGAAAGCGAGTGAAAGCATACTGTTAGGATACTCATTTTACAAGGACAAAGATGGTTGGCAGATAAGGCTAAGCAACAAGACCAAAGAGCGGATAAAGAAGAAGTGCAAAGAGACAGTTAGCCGCAGCAACGGAAAAAGTCAGCATGAGCAAATCAAACAACTACAGGCAGTTATAACAGGATGGGTAAACTACTTTATACTTGCCAAAGCTAAAAGTGTATTGGAAGAATTAGACAGATTGGTAAGAGTAAGACTACGAATAGGAAGTTGGAAGAACTGGAAGAAGCCGAAGACCAGGGTATGGAATTTAAGGAAGCTTGGAGTGACTAAATCAAGAGCATATATGTGGGGCAACAGCAGCAAAGGCTATTGCCGGATTGCCCACAGTCCAATATTGCAAAGAGCATTGAACAACGACTATTGGAGAAAACAAGGGTACAAGGGTTTTGCCGAAACATACCAAGAGCGTAAGCAAATACAGACATCATTATTCTAACAAACCGCCGTATGCCGAACGGCACGTACGGTGGTGTGAGAGGACAGGTAGCGAATTGATGGCTACCTTCCTACTCGATTTTTTAAACCATTAATGATAAAAAGGAGAAAACAATCAAGGAAGGTTATTATTTTCCACTACAATTTTAATAAGTGGTTGATGATTGGTCTCTTTAATAAGTGGTTGATGATTGGTTTCCGTGGCCGAACCTTTTTCGGTTGAGTAGTAGAGATGTTTAAAAGATGAAGAGCGATGCTCCACTATAATGTTTACATTTTTATCTTTCAAATGAGAAATTGAAATATTTCCTCTGAAGCTTTTGGGAGTTTCCTTAGAATTAGATTTAGGCGCAGACCGCGAAACATAGGTAAAATTATAGGAACTTTCATTTTTTTCAGGCGATGAAAGATTTTGATTTTTTTGATCTTCCTGCCAGTTTTCAGTGGTTAAATTATCAACATTTGATAAAGCCATAGCCATCTCAACTGAATCTTTTAATAGTAACTTCTTTTTAAGAAGTCCAAAAATTTCCCTGGAGATTTCTTCCTTTTTTAAGTTTCTTATCTCCTGAAAATTTGCATTTTCTTTTTCCAGTTCTGCTAATTTTATTTTTGTTAATTCGTCTGTTTTTATCCTCGAAAGAGATTGTTTAACGTCATTTTGAATTTTTTTCCAATCTATTGCGTTTATTTCCTCGCTCGCTTTCCGCAGATCTTTATTCAGGGCCTCAATATCAATATTTATCTTTAAGTTTTGCAGAGGAAAATTGGGAATATTTTTGAATGGCGCAAACTTTATATTTTTTTGATCGAAGAATAACCTGGCATTTTTTGAATAAAAATCTTTATCAAAAAATCCCTGCTTTGCCTTCAGAAAATCTTTCATTTCAATTTCTTTGTTCCCGTTTTCTAAAGGAGTATTTATTAATGAAGGTGGAGGTGGAAGCGGAGATAATAGTGAGCGCTTATGATCTTTTTGTTGAATTTCTTTATGAGCATTAATTATCGCCGGAGAGACTTCTGAAATTGGTTCCGGCAATATATTTTGAACCGGTGCTCCTGGCAAAACTGCCTGTTTAATATTCTTTGTGGAATAATTCAAAATTTCTTTCTTACCCCCGGGAGATAGCCAGGCTATAGAACATATTATGCCGGTCACTAAAATCAGGGACAATAATTTCTGGCCATAATTAAATTGCCTGGTAACCGCCTCGTTATTTGTTATTCTTTTAATCCTTGTCAGCAATTGCTTTTTACCTGAAACCGCTCCTAAGGAAAGTGACACATTAGTCCGTCTTGTCTGTTCCAGCCTCAGCAACGCGGATGCATAGGAGTGAGGGTCGTACTGGTATTGAATTACAAAATCATCGCAACAGTTCTCTCTTTCCCTTTTTACAATTTTTGAAAGGAGTGCGATAAACGGATTGAAAAAAAGAATCGTTTCTATAACAGAAATTACCAGGTTGGTAATGTAATCGTTTCTTTTTATGTGCGATAATTCATGAAGAATGATCGCCTCAAGCTGATGCGTGGTCAGGCTGTTTATAGACGCAACAGGAATTAGAATAACCGGTTTTAGAAAACCAATTGTTGCGGGCACGTCTATATTATTTGAAATCCAAACGCATATTTTTTTTGGGATACTCATCTGTAATGCGACTTTAGAAGTAAAAATTTGCAAGTCGGCAGGCGAAGTCAGAAGGCGTCTGTTGGCAATAAAATGAACATAACGATACGCTGAAAAGAGCCTGGCCATTAAGAAGATAAGTAAAAAAATATATGAGATGGAAAGGTAGGGCAGCGAGCCGGCGGCGTAAGAAAAGATTGCCTGAAAACTGAATTGATGATGGTTTGCAACTTCTGTAATTAGATAAGGATTAGGTGCTAAATTCTTAGAAGATATATTTTCCGGCGTAAAAATTCCTGAAACAAAGCTCCCGAGAAACCATGCAAAAGAAATGAAGATTAATAGCGTACTCAGCTTATTTTTAAAGCCGGAATTTGCAGTTTTATAGAAGACGATGACCGTTTCATAAATGATCCAAAGCAGTAAGCCCTGCCATAAACTGTTCAAAATTGCGTTGCCGAGCGCTTGTAAAAAAACTGAATGTTGTAAGGCTGCAAAATTCATTTTACCTGTTTTTTAGATCGTCAAGATATTTTTGAATTTCATCAAGCTCGTTTTTCGAAGCTTTTTGATTGCCTAAAGCTTGTAATACGAGTTGCGTTGATGATCCTGCAAATAACCCGTTAATCATCCTGTCGAGAAATTGTTTTTGAGTTTTTTGGCGGCTAACAGCAGGCTGATAAACGTGGGTTTTTGCGCTGTCGTCCCTGGTGACCAACTTTTTTTCAAACATGATCTGCATCAATTTTAACGTAGTGGTATAGCCCGACGTTTTTGTTTTCGAAAGTTCTTCATGCACCTCACGAACGGTCGAAGACTCCCGCTGCCACAGTATTTGAAGAATTTCCAATTCACTTTCTGTGGGTTTAATAGTTTTACTGATTGCCATTGTTACGACTTTATTCGTAGGCAATATACGATTTTGTTCGTAACCTAAATTAAATTTTTTTGATAAATGGTTATAATCCGGAAAATGGGAAAATGAGAAGGAAAAAATATGAAAACCCCGATTCTGCAATAAGGTGATTCAGGCAGGATTAAAATTTTTTTACATTAAAAATGGATTTTGTTTCATACTTTAAACGTCAAATTTTTCTGAAAAAATTATTTGAAATGAAAAGAGAGGAGTTTAAATTTAGTATTACTATTTATGAATCCATCGATGAATTGAGCCAGGCAGATTCATTTTTATTAAGTGAAGCACGTTCTGTAACACAATTTGCATACGCGCCCTATTCTAATTTTCAGGTGGGTGCTGCAGGTCAATTGGTAAATGGAGAAACCGTAAAAGGAACCAACCAGGAAAATGCATCCTACCCGGCGGGAATATGTGCCGAGCGGGTCTTACTTTCCACTGCATCATCACAGTTTCCCGGCGTTGCCATCGGGACCGTTGCCATTGCTTATAATAATTTAAAAGGGAAGAGTGACAGGCCCGTAAGCCCATGCGGAATATGCAGGCAATCTTTTGCAGAATTTCAGCAACGAACAAAAAATCCAATAAGAATTATTTTAAGCGGGATGGAAGGAAAGGTGCAGATCATTGAAAATGCTGCACACTTACTTCCCCTGGTTTTTGGGGCTGATGATCTGAATTAAAATTTAATCCAGTATCACCAAACTTTTTTTAATTATTTCAACGCATTCCATTAATTGATCTTTTGTAATAACCAGCGGCGGCGCGAAACGTATTTTATCACCGTGTGTTGGCTTTGCCAGCAATCCATTTTCTTTTAATTCGGTGCATAATTTCCAGGCAGCATTCTCGTCGTGATGGTTAATGATTATTGCATTTAAAAGTCCTTTCCCCCTTACCTCTTTTATATGCCGGGAATCTATTTTTAATAATTCCTCTCTTAAAATGTTTCCGAGAATTTCTGCGTTTTCAGCCATATTTTCGGTCTTTAAAACATCTAACGACGCCATCGCAACTTTACAGGCAAGAGGATTTCCGCCGTAAGTACTGCCATGTTCTCCAGGCTTTATGGTAAGCATAATTTCATCATCTGCAAGAACTGCGCTTACGGGTAATGTACCGCCGCTAAGCGCTTTCCCCAAAATTAAAATATCAGGACGCACATTTTCATGGTCGCAACAAAGCATCTTACCCGTTCTGCAAAGACCCGTCTGTATTTCATCCCCGATAAACAATACATTAGCATCTTTACAATACTGGTTCGCCTTCGCAAGATAATTTTCGTCAGGAACTTTTACCCCGGCCTCGCCTTGTATAGGCTCCACTAAAAATCCTGCGACGTTCTCATCAGAAAGAGCAGCTTCCAGCGCCGGCAGATCGTTGTAAGGTATCACTTCAAAACCTGGCAGGTAAGGCCCAAAATCTTTTTTTGCAACTGGGTCAGTGCTGAAGGAAATTATCCCAAGCGTGCGTCCATGAAAATTGCCTGCACATACAATAATTTTCGCCCGGTTTTCAGGAATTTTTTTTACCCGGTATCCCCAATGCCGGCAAAGTTTTATTGCTGTTTCCACAGCTTCAGCTCCCGTATTCATGGGTAAAACTTTATCGTATCCAAAATAGTGAGTTATAAATTCTGTAAAGACGGCAAGAGCTTCGCTATAAAAAGCCCTGCTGGTAAGTGTAAGAATTTGCGCCTGATCGGTTAATGCTTTAATAATTTCAGGATGACAATGGCCCTGATTTACCGCGGAGTAAGCGCTTAAAAAATCATAATACTTTTTTCCTTCCACGTCCCATACAAACACGCCCTTGCCTTTTTCAAGAACGACGGGCAAAGGGTGGTAATTATGAGCGCCATACTGGTTTTCAAGGTCTGTAAAATAACTGGTTTGCGAATCGATTGATTGTATTGACATGATATGCATTTATAAAAATTAGTAAAAAGGAGGGAATGATCAGGGGGGCGATATGGTCATATCTTGTGATCCAGGAAATCGAGGTTCTGCTGTAGAAAGTGTAGTATGAATTGATTTTTTTTCAACGCAGCAAAGATATATTTTTTCAAATAAATTAAAATTACAATCTCCACATCTGCGATAAATAAGTGTTTCTGTACCAAAATCAGTTGGCATCAATTATTTTATAAAAATAATCCGGATGCATTGAATGATCTGAAACAGAATTTTTTTCAAAAATTCCATAAACCGAACTGCCGCTTCCACTCAGCGATGCGTAGGTGGCGCCTCCTTCATACAGATATTCTTTTATTTTTCGTATGGCCGGAAACTTATTAAAAATTGATTTTTCAAAATCGTTTGTAAGCTCTTTTTTCCATGTTTCCATTGGCTGCCTTATTATTTCTTTTATTCTTTTTGCAGGAATTACCGGTGTAATATTTTTAAAAGCTTCTGCCGTATCTGAATGTATTCCAGGATTTACAATAATAATTTTATACCCTGAAAGATCTATTGGCAGCGGTTCTAATATCTCCCCCCGGCCTGACGCCAGGCAGGGCCTGTTCAATAAAAAGAAGGGACAATCGCTGCCCAACCTCAATGCGTACCCGAAAAGAATTGCTTCAGCGATATTAAGTTTAAATATAGTATTGATTAATTTTAATGCGGCTATACCATCTGCTGAACCTCCGCCCAGTCCTGCTCCTAAGGGAATTGTTTTATGAAGATGCATGGTTATTGCAGGCAATTGCGGATAATTTTTTTTTATAAGATCATAAGCCTTGAGGCAAATATTATTTTTAATTTCACCGGCAGAAATTCCGGAAACCGTTAATTGTGTTTCGTTTTTTTGAGAAGGATTTATTTCGAGAATGTCATGGAATTTTACTGGAAAAAAACAGGTTTCTATATCGTGAAACCCATCTTCATTTTTGGAGAGAATGTTTAGTCCCAGGTTTATTTTACAATTTGGAAAAGTGATCATAGTACCCGGAGGATGAAATACTTTATTTACGAAGCATTATAAATGCCAAAGCTA
>JALZAJ010000292.1 GCA_030948465.1 Bacteroidota bacterium | reverse complement strand
TTATTACAACAAACGACAATAGTTAAATTCTCAGGATTCAAGTATGCTGTAAGAATTAACTGCCTTTAATAACTTTTTGCTTTCATTTTCCCAGTTTAGTTCTGTAGATGCCAGTTGTAAAGAATTTAATTTAAATTTTTGCAAAAGTGGCCTGTTATAGTATAGGTGCTTTATTTTTTCTGCCAGGTCCTTCGCATCATCATGCCTGTACAATAAACCAACAGATGGATAAGATTTAATGAAATCATTTTGCGCTTCTGTGTCTGACGCCAATATACAATTTCCAGCAAGCAGGTAAGTAAATATTTTATTGGTAAGGCAGATATCTCGATTTTCACAATAAGGAATTTCAGCGGCAATCCCAATGTCATATTCAGAAGCTACTTTAAAAACCTGGTCCGGGGAAACCGGGTTTTTGATATTAATTTTTTTTCTGTGAATTGATTTTTGTAAAAGCGCTTCAACATAAGCCTTATCCATTATATTACCCAGAAGGGTCATTGATACTGTAATATCCAATAAATCAATTGCATCAATAACAACTTCTAATCCACGATATGGGCCGATGTTTTGTGAAAACCAAAGCAGCTTCAATTCACCGTTAGCTTCGTGAATATTTTGAAGATATTTTCTGCTGAATACATTATTAAGCGTAATTATCTTTTTTGAAGGATATAATTTTTTATATGCTTCGCAAATTAAGGGGCTGGCGGTAGTTATTAAATTCACCCTGGGCAATAACTTGTCCTCTATATCAATTACCTGCTGGTTTTGAGCGGCATGGTAAGGTTCTTCACCGCGGTGAAAATCTTCAGCATCAAAGATTACTGCTCCTTTATATTTTTTTGATGCTGTAATCGCTGCAGGCAGAGCGCCTAAATAATGAGCAATATAAATATCTGCTCTATAGATTCTTGCGAAGAACCATAAATACAATGAAGACCTTGCCATGGTCATTTCTTTAAAGAAAGGCAGCGGTAAAATTTTAACCAGTATCCTGAAGATTCTGAATATGGCTCTGGATAAAAAGTAATTTACCCTTTCATTATATGGATTACCCCCTATTAACACAAAATCCTTTTTCCTAAGAGTGTCTGAAAAATATTTTTTTTCATCAATCTTATAAGACCATTCTGCCGAATAGGTATACAAAACTTTTACACGGTAGCCTTCATTTACAAGCGCCTCGTATTCTTTTACTACCCTTGGGTTCGCAGCTGGCTGGCCCGTGGTAACAATTAATATTTTTTTCCTTTCAGGATCAATTATACTCAAATATTTTTTTGCAATAACCAGAACATCAAATCTTTTTATAGACTGTTCCCTGCACTCTTTACGGTTTATATGGTCAATTTTTTTTACAGCATTTACCATTTCCTCAAAACTATTCACCTTAAATCCCGTTACACCCTCATCCACTACCTCATCTACTGAGCCTTTATTAAAAGCAATAACCGGAGTTCCGCAAGCCATCGCCTCAATCATAACAATTCCAAAAGGCTCGTTCCATTCTATAGGAAAAAGCAAAGCCCGGGCTTTCCCCAGGTATTCATTTTTACCTGTATCATTTAATAAACCTACATATTGAATTTGCACCCCATCAACTTGTGGCCTTATCTCTTTTTCGAAATATGCTTTCTCTTCAGGCAATGGTGATATATTCCCTGCAATGATCAATCGGTTACCGGTCGCCTTTGCAACCCGGATAGCAGTATGGCATCCTTTTATTTTTTCCAGCCTGCCTAAAAAAATCAATGGGGCATTTTCGGGAAGACCTTCTGTTAAAGAATATTTTGAGAATTTAATGGCATTGTAAACTACCTCCCAGTGGCCTGCTATATTTACTCTCGAAAGAAGGTTCGCACTGCATGCAGTGTATGTAGTGTTTTTAAAATTCAGCCTATGAAACAACCTAACATTCCTGTTTGAAATTTCACGACCATAAGTCATTATCTTTTTCACCGGGTGCCTTAGAACGGGCAACAAATAAATAAACCTTCCAAAATTATGGATCAGGTCAAAATCATTTCGGTGCTTCCATAAAAATTTCCAGGCCGGTTGAATTGCTTTCTTTGCATCAGATTTAGTCGGGGGAAAGCCTTCCTTACCAAAATCATGAACCGTACAGCCTTCTACTTTGGATCCACTTGTTACTAATAAATGAACTTCGTGCCCAATCCTATGATATTCTTTGGCAAACATTTCTACCAGCCGTTCATGGCCTCCATATCCTTTTACAGGGATCATAATGCCCGGGTCCATTATAATTAAAATCTTCACTTTAAACCCATAATTTTACCTCAAAATTTATTGTTATACCTAAGGGCATTCATCGTGTAATTGTAGATGTTTTGGTTCAAATACAAAAAATAGAAACCTTATTTTTCAGCTCTGATGAGGCCTCTTCTAAGAAAGGGAGGATTAAATTCCGTGTGGTAATAATAAATCATATAGCCGTTTGAAGGGCGTACCTTAAAATTTGTATCTTTTAAGATTTTGGTAAATGCTTCTTCATCATCTTGGTTGTGATAAGTGCAAATTGCAATCTTAAGTGAATTCTTTTTATTAAGAATTTTATCAGCGCCTTTTAATAATTCCATTTCAGCACCATCAACGTCAATTTTAATGAAATCAATTTGTTCATCATTTTCAAAATATTTATCTAATGTAATATTATTATCATCGTCCTGACCAGATACAAATTTATTAATAATATGCACTTTATGCGCCCAAGGCGCGAATGTAGCCTGTAATGCTTCAATCCATTGAAGGTCGGTTTCAAATAAGTATATCTTACTTATTTTATCAATCGCATCTAAAGCAAAACTTCCTTCGGCCGACCCAACATCAACTATAATGCTATTTATATTTATCTGAAATTCATTAGATAAATATTTGTGAGGTGACTGTTTATCCTGTTCAATTAATAAATCTTTATAATTATTTCTTATATCATTTTTTGTCCAACCTCTTTTGAAAAATAATTTTTTCTGATTATGAAGAACATAATGCAACTGCATTTTTTCATCTGTGTATACCTGGATTTTGTTTGACCTATATTTTTTTGTAAATGCATAAGGGAAAATTTTAACCGGATGTTTTTTTAAATAATCTAATATCTCTCTTTGTTCTTCACTAATACTTTTAACAGGTAAATCAGAATAATATTTTAGAATATTTTTTCTCAACGTATTTAAACCTCCGGCATCCCGATACATTGTTATCTTTTCCGAAATAAATTTTGGAATAACCGCCTTATAAATAATGAGTATAAAATTTTCAATTTGCTTCTTCATTGTTTCTATACTTTCCATTTCTTCATTTAGGATTAAACAATTTTAGTCTTGGATTCGAATTTCGTGTTTTGCAGAAACAAACAGGGATATACAGAATAGGCATTCAATTTTTCCTCGATTATTAATTTACTTACCAGTACATCTCCAGATTCCTTCATCGGATTTAAATACTTACTTAAATTAATAGCCCCTTTTTTGGATAAACAATAAGCATGGCCTCCGTAGCACACTCCTGATCTGTCTAAGTGCCTTGAAAATTTCTTAGGAAGCACTTTTATATTTTTTGTACTTAAGCGATATTTAATGTAATTCCATGCTATTACTATCCATCTTAATGACCTCTCGTAAGCATATTTATAAAGGAAACCCTGGTAATAATATCCTAACAATAAAATATCCCAATCAGGTGGTAACTCTTTTAATGCTTTAGCAACTATCTTTTGCCAATGATTGGTGGTTGAGATAAAATCATCCTCAAAAATTAAAACTTGTGCATAGTCACTTTTTGAAACATGATCTATCATGTTTTTGATAGAAATGTAAGCTCCTAATTGTCCTTTTGTAGACCTTGAAACAAATTCTTTATCTATATTTTCATCTTCGAAAAATTCCTGTGGTATTTCGGCGACATATTTTTTATCTTCAAACTTAACAGATGCATCCAGCCCATACCAAAATTCAAAATTTATACCCTCAAGATTCTTCAGAACCGTCGGATGCCTGTCTAAATTTCGTTGAATAGTTAAAACATAAATTTTATCAAATAAATTATTCAAAAGATTAGCCATTATTTCTCAAATTGGAACGATATCTTCTCAGTATATTATTCGTAGAATCCTCATCTTATATCAACAGTTTTCTTATCCAATGCTTCTTTGTAAACAGTGAGTGAATAAATGGCTATCTCATCGAATTTCTTTGGCATTATTATATTTCCGGAAAGGCTTTTTAGCTTTGCTGGATTATCAAGCACCTCTTTCAAAATTTCACCTAATGCTTTTACATTCCCCGTTTCAAACAATAATCCCGTTTCGCCATCAGTGATCTGTTCTGCAATCCCTTTTACATCAGAACCTATAACAGGAATTCCTGCTGCAAATGCTTCCATTACCACAAGGCCAACCATCTCTTCAATGATGCTGGGAAATATTAAGGCATCATATTGC
>JALZAJ010000287.1 GCA_030948465.1 Bacteroidota bacterium | reverse complement strand
GGACAACATTACCGATAAAGAAATTAAAGAAAGACTAAAAAGATACCTCACTTAATATGCTGCGTATTCAAAATTATTTTTCGCTGATAAAATTTGCGCATACAGTTTTCGCAATGCCGTTTGCCCTTATTGGTTTTTTCCTGGGATTGCAAGCGATGCATTTTGAAACGTATAAGCCGTGGTGGCTTCTTTTGATCCTTGTGTTGTTAAGTATGGTTTTCGCAAGAAGTTCGGCGATGGCCTTTAACCGCTGGCTCGATGCGGAATATGATGCGGCGAATGTACGTACGGCTATACGCGAAATTCCATCGGGCATTATCACTAAAAAGAATGCCATGATTTTTATCATTTTTAATTGTGTTGCATTTTTAACAACCACTTATTTCATCAATGCCTTATGCCTGGTGCTTTCTCCCGTTGCACTGTTTGTAATCTTGTTCTATAGTTATACAAAAAGATTTACATCGCTTTGTCATTTAGTATTAGGATTAGGATTAAGCCTTGCACCCATAGGCGCATACATTGCTGTTACGGGCAAGTTTGCGATGGTTCCTGTGCTTTTTTCTCTATCGGTTTTATTTTGGGTAAGCGGGTTCGATATTATTTATGCCTTGCAGGATGAAACATTTGACAGGGAAAATAATTTAAGATCAATTCCTTCGTGGCTGGGTATTAAGAAAGCTTTGTACGTGAGTGAGTATCTTCATTTTTTGTCTTTCTCGTCTTTATTTATTGCAGGAGTTGTTGGTCATTTTTCCTGGTTTTATTGGACAGGTATTGCCGCGTTTGCTTTCTTTCTCGTTTATCAGCACACACTTGTTCAGCCTAGGGATCTGAGCAAGGTTAATAAAGCATTTTTTACTTCGAATGGCATTGCATCGGTAATCTTTGCAGTCTTTGTGGTATTGGATATTTTTATAAAATTCTAATTCATTTATTTTTGAGATCGTTTCCTTTTAGTTATGCATACATGCTAAAACCACCAAATAATTATGGCACGAATTCTTTGCATTGATTTTGGTTTAAAGAGAACCGGGCTGGCGGTAACTGATCCCCTGCAAATAATCGCCACAGGGCTCACGACGATAGATTCTCCGCAATTGATTTCTTTTCTTAAAGATTATTTTGCAAAAGAAAAGGTAGAATTAATTATTATCGGGGAGCCAAAAAACCTGGATGATTCTGATACACATGCAACACCTCTCGTGCAGGCAGCAATAAAAAAATTAGAAAAAGCATTTCCGCATATTCCCGTAAAAACAGTCGATGAAAGATATACTTCAAAGATGGCCCGGCAGGCGATGATTGAAATGGGCATGAAAAAAAAAGATCGTCGCAACAAAAGAACGGTTGATGAAATTGCCGCTGCCATTATGTTGCAGGAATACATGCAACGTATTGCCTGAGCTCTTTTACATTTATTTGAATAACAAATCAACTATCTTAAAAGTTTTAAATTTGCCCCAGTAAATTAATTTTAATAATAGATCATTCATGATTTTACCGATTGTAGCTTATGGCAACCCGATACTTAGGAAAGTGGGTAAAGAGATTGACAAAGATTTTCCTGAATTAAATAAGTTGATAGAAGATATGTGGGAAACCATGTACAATAGCAGGGGAGTGGGTTTGGCAGCTCCGCAGGTTAATAAAGATATCCGCTTGTTTATAATGGACAGTATTCAAATAATAGAGAATTTAGAAGCAGATGAAAAGGACCTTTATCCGGGTGATCCTGGCTATAAAGGCGTTTTCGTCAATGCGAAAATCAATTCGGTCAATGGCGGGGAATGGTCCTACAATGAAGGATGCCTGAGCATACCTAAGATCAGGGAAGACATTCTGCGTAAGGAAGAAGTGGTCATCACCTTTTTGGACGAGCAGTTTCAATTGCATACCAAAACATTTAATGGGGTAACGGCAAGAGTGATCCTGCATGAATACGATCATGTTGACGGGAAGCTTTTTATTGATTACCTGAAGCCTTTAAAGAAGAGCCTTCTAAAACGTAAGCTGGCGGATATTTCCAGGGGAAAGGTATCGGTTGATTACAGGATGTCCTTTGCTAAATGATCAGGTTTTTTTATGTTTGCCTCAACAATTTTAGAAGTAAATTAGCGGATGCTAAAAATACCTTTTGCAATAGTTTTTCTTTTGCAATTTTCCTATATTTCTTTCGCCCAGGTTAAGAACGACTCCATTATAAAAGTGAAAGAAAATTATATTACTCTTTCGGAGATTGTTGTCAACAGAAAATTAGATGTCCCTTCTTTTATTGAAAGAGTAAAGAACGACACTACTTTTTACAAGGCATTCAGGAACCTGCATATTCTTAGTTATACTTCGCTGAATGACATACGGATGCTGGATAAAGATGGTAAAACCGAAGCCTCTCTCCGCAGTAAAACAAAACAAATACGAACCGGTAATTGCCGGAAAATGCAGACACTTGAGGAAGTAACTACCGGTAATATCTACGATGGTAATAAAAATTTTAATTATTATACTGCACAGATGTATGCCGGCTTATTCTTTACAAAGGACTCCGTGTGCGGTGAAGATAATATCGTAAAAGGCCACAACTTTTCTACCAGTAACTTAAGCGGTATGGAAAAACATAAAGAACAATTGAAGATGCTTTTTTTCAACCCGGG
Source organism: Bacteroidota bacterium (assembly GCA_030948465.1). Classification (GTDB taxonomy): domain Bacteria; phylum Bacteroidota; class Bacteroidia; order Chitinophagales; family Chitinophagaceae; genus Ginsengibacter. The sequence continues at coordinate 1,175 of JALZAJ010000287.1, read as the reverse complement.
TGGTAAAATAAATGGTCTGCCTTTTATCAGTGGAAAAACAGAAATATTCGATGAATCGATGGCTGACAAATATGACATGGACATTGATCTGCGTGATTTCAAGAATACCAGTTGCTATGTGTTTTCCGTAAAAGTAAAAAACGACAAAAGAAAAGGCGTTGTGATAAACGAAATGACCACCTGGTTCAATGAAAAAACATTTGAAATCGTGGCGCGAAAGTACTCCCTAAGTTACGATGCAGGCGTTTATGATTTCGATGTGCAAATGGAAACTGAAATGACAAAAGTTGGTGACCTTCTTGTGCCGGCTGTGCTGCGTTACAATGGCAACTGGAAAGCCATTTTTAAGAAAAGGGAGCGAGGCATTTTTACCGCGACGCTGTTTGATTTTGCCAAATGATAAAAACGATTTCGGATTTCTTTTAAAGCAGATCATGCAGTTCTTTATCGAATCATTTTATTGCGGAAAAAAAGTTGATCGTTGTTTTTCTATTGTTTAAAATGCTTCCTTCCTGAAGGGACGTTTGCTGATGCGATCGTACCATCAGCAATATTTCTTCTGCTACCTTTGCAATACTTTTTAATAAGAAGCTAATGATAAAAATGGGTGAATACAATATGCTTAAAGTGATCAAGGAAAAGCCAATGGGAATTTTTTTGGATGATGGAGATATCGGAATATTATTGCCGAAACGATTCGTGCCGCCAGGGACTAAGATCGGCGATGACATAAAAGTTTTTTTATACCACGATGGCGAGGACAGGCCCATTGCTACTACTCAAAAACCTCTTGGTGTGTTAGGTGATATTGTAAAACTAAAGGCCGTAAATGTAACACACCAGGGAGCTTTTTTAGATTGGGGATTGATGAAGGACTTGTTTGTTCCTAAATCAAAAATGCAGAATTTCATGCGGGTGAATGGAGAGTATCTTGTGAAAATTGTAATGGATGAACAAACCGGCCGTTTAGCTGCTACGGAAAAGCTGGAGCCATTTTTATCTAATGAAAATTTAACGGTAAGTGTAAAAGATGAGGTGGAATTAATTGTGTATCGAAAGACGGATATTGGTTATGAAGTGATCATAAATAATATGCATAAAGGCATTTTACATTTCAATGAAGTGTACAGAAATATTCAAATCGGAGACCGGTTCAAAGGATTTATTAAAAATAT
>JALZAJ010000264.1 GCA_030948465.1 Bacteroidota bacterium | reverse complement strand
GCTTTATGAAAATTTGGAATTCCATATCCTATTCGATCATCAGGAGCGTTATAGATGCTGCTGCTTTTTATAACTGCCTGTATTATTTCCATATTAGAAAACTCTGGAAAAGCCTGCCACAGACAGGTTACAAGCCCGGCTAAATTTGGTGTTGCAAATGAAGTCCCATTTCCGGAAGATATTTGGCCACCGGGAGACGACAAAGCCGTACCAACTCCCACGGATGCTACTGACGGTTTTACGCGGCCATCACTTGAAGGCCCATAACTGCTAAAGCTTGCTGAAATTCCTGAAGAATTTACCGCACCTACGGCCAGAACACTGTCTGCATCGGCGGGAGCGGTAATAAAATGCCAGGCATTATTTCCTTCGTTACCTGCAGCCACTAAAACGATCATTCCTTTTTTTGCGGCAAAATCTGCCGCTTTGGTGATCAGGGTTGTATTGCCGTCCATGTCAGCATACGTGTGATTAAAAATAGGATTGTCAAATTGGGTATAACCGAGTGATGACGTAATAACGTCAACGCCAATGCTATCTGCCCGCTCTGCCGCAGCCGCCCAATATTGTTCCTCCACGGGTGATTCACTGGAAATATCTTCGGTGCGGTATAAATAAAATGTTGCCTTTGGGCTGCTGCCGACCAACTGCCCGGGAATATTGGATGCGATAATTGAAAAGCATTCCATGCCATGAGCATAATCTTCATCTACACTTACTTCATTATTTACAAAGTCATACGTTTCTATAATTTGATTATTATTCCTTACACTGTCAAATGCAGGAAGCGTGAGATAATGATAATAACCTGCATCCAACATAGCAATCAACATTCCTTCTCCGTGAAAACCTTTATTGTGCAAATATTCACCTTCGTGAATATGAATTTGCTGAGTCGCATTTCCGTAATTATAAAAATCGGTTACATTGTTTACTGACCACGGTGTAGTGATCGTACTTATTTGTTCATTGAATTTATCATTATTAGTTGCCTGAGCTCTTACCGGGCGCATCAGTGGCTGAGCATTTATTACGAAAGGAAGGTTATTAATCTTAGTCAACGCTGCTGAATCAGTGGTTTCTATGCAAACCTGGTTGAGCCACTTTGACCGGTCAAGTATAGTAACGTTGCCGGCTAAACGCACACTATCAATGTATGCGGGATTGATGGGAAGATCGGTTTCATCGATAACAATATTTTGCTTTAATCTTCTGTCAATTGATTTTGCCGATAAAAATTGTGAAGGATTATTAACAGTGAAAGGAGTTCCTGTTTTGTCTTTGAACCTTACAACATACTTCGAAAATTGAGACGAGGCATTCCCTGCAAAAAACAGCATCGCAAGGATCAGAAAATAATTTTTTTTCATCAGTGAATATTTATAGTCTGATGATTGGACAAGCTTTCGATTTTAGTTATGATTAATTATGCTCATCTTCACGCCATAACCTACGTAATAGGCAGGCCTGCCGGGTTGGGCGCCCTGGTATTCCCAATGCAAAAACTCGCGATAGATAAGGCCGATTCCTTTGCCATATTTTTCCAGCGCATAATTTTTTTCGGCGTATTGTGTGCCGGGTATGGAAGGATCCTGGCCAAGAAATTCATCTCTTTCCGCTACTTTAACCGTGCTGTCAATGGTAAGTGAATTAATAGTGAGAGGCACTCCAATACTATCATAAGTGTAATCCCAATCTTCCAGGTATTTTACATCAGTGTAATTAGAATACGTATCAATAAAAGAATTTCCTTTCCATGAAAAATCCTGCTTTACCGGAAGCTCTAATTTTAAATACCGGAGATTATTTTCTATGAATTCAATTGAATTAGGAGTAGGAACTGCCATAAAGGTATTATCCGGAACCCAAGGCTGTGATGAATCCTTCCTTATGAAACGAAGAATACGATAAGCAGGACGGCCAAGATTATCTGTTATTTGTGCATCTACTCTATCCTGCGCCTGGTAATGAATTACGCTGTCTTTTTGCCCAAAATTTATATAGTAAACAGTTGAATCAAGATTATAAGTAATGTATTTACCTACCTGCAAGGGATAATAATCTGACAAGGGTTCGGATGTAAAATTTTGGTTTTCTTTTTTACAGGAAGAAAATATAAACGGAAGAACAAGTAATCCGAAAAAAAATTTTGTCATTTTAGAATATTAAATAAGTTCTGATTAGAGTACAAAATGAAAATACAAATGCTTTCCGGGCCTGTGTTTTATCAATTTCTTTGAATAACGCCTCCTCCAATTACATCATCACCTTCATAAAATACGGCGCTTTGGCCCGGCGCAACTCCTTTCACGTTTTCATAGAAACGGACATTTACCCCGTTTTCGTATTTAAAAAGATTGGAAAGCGCTCCTTTATCTTTATAACGGATTTTCGTGGTTGCTTCCATTCCATCGCTTATACCAT
>JALZAJ010000245.1 GCA_030948465.1 Bacteroidota bacterium | reverse complement strand
ATCCATGTGATCCATGTCATGATCCATATCATGATCCATTTCCATTTTGGCAAAATAATTTTTATTGATATCGATCGCCATCTGCATCATTTTGCGTGCGATATTTTTTTCCGGCTTATCATCGGCCGCGAAATCCATTTTCTTTGCATCTTCATTCCTCACATGACAAAAATTACACTTAACTCCCAGCGATTGAGAAAAGTGATGCATCACACTATCAAGAGCATGTTCCGAAATATCCTTTGGCAGGATTTGAAGATTTTTAAATTCAGGCTCGCGAGTTACAGAGAATGCCTGGAAGAGGATTACGATAAGAATGCAAGTGCTAATTACCAGGAAACTTTTTTTCATTTTAATAAAATTTAAAACCGAAATTATTAAAAATCCTCAAACTTGAGGAATAAAATATATTGATTTCGGAGCCGTTATTATCAGGACATTTAACTTTTTCAACTGCGTGTGTATAAGTATTTTAGTAAATATGTTATCATAAGTTTTTATATTTGAGTACGACCGTAAATCGTAATCCGTTTAATAGTATTTTTTTAAATCTAAACTAAACCCGGCTTGACAGACACTATCATTAATCTCGAAACAGTAAACCCGATTGAATTCTTTGGAGTAAATAATGGAAAGCTCGACATTCTGAAAAAAAAATTTCCCCGCCTAAAAATCCTCAGCCGAGGCACACAAATTAAGCTCAGTGGTGCTCCGGAACAAATTGAAGATGCAAGAGACAAAATTAATCTTGCGGTTCAATATCTTGAGCGTAACGGGCACATGAGCGAAAATTACCTGGAACAAATTCTTGGAGGCGATGACGAAAAAGTCATTGATAATTTTATCGAAAGAAATCCGAATGACGTTTTAGTGTTTGGCCCCAATGGAAAAACAGTAAGAGCAAGAACAGCCAATCAAAAAGCAATGGTACATGCAATTGACAAAAATGATATTGTTTTTGCCATAGGCCCCGCCGGAACCGGTAAGACATATACTGCCGTTGCGCTGGCAGTGAGGGCGCTCAAAAATAAACAGGTGAAGAAGATCATTCTCACCAGGCCGGCGGTTGAAGCCGGTGAAAATCTTGGCTTTCTTCCCGGAGACCTTAAAGAAAAGATTGATCCATATTTAAGGCCGCTTTACGATGCCCTGGATGATATGATACCTGCCGATAAGCTTGGTTATTACATGACTACCCGCACCATAGAGATCGCGCCATTAGCGTATATGCGTGGTCGTACGCTTGATAACGCTTTCATAATTCTCGATGAAGCGCAAAACTCAACCGACCTTCAGCTTAAAATGTTTTTAACAAGAATAGGAGCCAATGCAAAAGCGATCATAAACGGTGATGTCACCCAAATTGATCTTCCGCCGAAAATAAAAAGCGGTCTTGAAAAATCGGTGAGAATATTGCAAAATATTGACGGCATCGGCCATGTGGAGCTTGATGAAGAAGATGTAGTAAGACATAAGCTGGTAAAAGCAATTATTAAAGCTTACGAAAAAGAAAAAGTAAAAGAAATGGAAGTGCAAAAATGATTTTTTTTCTCAAAATAATTACACAAAAAAGGTGGCCATTGTGCTACCTTTTATTTTTGCTGGCAAGCTGCAGCCGCCGTGACGATATCGCCTTCCCACAAAAGAATTTAATTTCTGATAAACAAACTGCAGACGATGCTTTTCGATCTATATTCCAGGCAAAAAAAAGTGTAAAACAAGGAGATCTCATCTTGCGTACGGGAAAAGATTTTACAAGCGATATGATGCGACGTTTATCACTTACCGATAAAACCTATTCACACTGTGGTATAGCAAGTCTTGAGCATGACACGTTATTTGTTTATCATGCTATCGGGGGCGAATGGAATCCTAATCAAAAATTGAGACGCGACCCATTTGAATTTTTTTGCAATCCGTATGAAAATAAGGGCTTCGGGATTTTCAGGTATAATTTGCATAACACCGGGAGCGGTTCTCTTCTCACTGTTGTTAAAAATTTTTACAGTGCGGGCATCAGGTTCGACATGAAATTTGATCTTGCTTCAGATGACAGAATGTATTGCTCCGAATTTGTTTATAAGGCGATAAAAAAAGCGACAAAAAACAGGATTACCATTCCGTCAACTACATTGAATTCTACTGAATTTATCGCAGTAGATAATCTTTATAAGAACCGCTATTGCGTTGAAGTAAAAAGGGTTTTATTCAAACCATAGCGCCGGATTTCTATAAATAAAATTACATTTGCCATTCTAAAAAATCCTTTATGAAGCAAATTATTTTATCTGTTCTCGCTGCTTTATTACTAACTATTTCAGGGTGTAAATCAGGCGACGGTGATCCTAAAATGGTTCTCACAAAATTTTTCGACGCCCTGTCAAAAAAGAATATTGATGAAGCGAAAAAATATGTTACCAAAGACAGTGAAGGAATGATGAGTATGGTGCAAATGGGCATGCAAAATGCGGGCGATAAAGCGAACGAGATGGCTAATTATGGAAAAGAAAATTTAGAGTTTGGCGCCGCAACAATTGATGGCGATAAAGCCACCGTACCGGTAAAAGATAAAAAATCAGGAGAAACAACTGATTTCACTTTGAAAAAAGAAAGCGACGATTGGAAGGTTGCATTCGATAAATCAACTTTAATGGAAATGGCGCAGAAAAAAATGAAAGAACATGGAATGGGGAATATGATGAATGATATGAAGGATTCGATCAGGCATGGGGGGAAGTGAAAATTGAAAATTGAAAATTGAGAATTGAGAATTATGAGAATTAAATGACCGATCAACTGATTGCTGATCACTGACCAACCGATTACCGATCAACTGATTACTGATTACTGACCAACTGATTACTGATCACTGACCACTGGCCACTGACCAACTGATCACTGACCAACGATCACGTTTACAACGGAAAGATATTTACCTTAGGTTTTAAATCAAACAGATGAATAAAATTAAATTGGTTTCACTGGTATTTATACTGGCCATCGTTGCCTGCAATCATTCTTCTGAGGTACGGAAAACAGACCCTCTTGAATCCGGAAGAGGCTTTATTGAAGCCTCTCTTAAGGGCGATTATGATGAAGCTAAAAAATATTTACTCCCCGACAGCACGAATATTGAGTATTTCAATGGCCTGAAAAATTTTAATGAAAAAAGAAGCAAAGAGGAAAAAGAAGGATATAAAGAAGCCAATATCTTAATCGACTCTACACAAAAAATATCAGATTCGGTAACCATCATCAGTTATTCGAACACATATAAAATGAAACCTTCAAAGCTAAAGATGGTAAGGAAAAATAACGAATGGCTTGTTGATTTTAAATACACTTTTACAGGCAGTATGTAAGCAGAAAACATGCTGATATTTGGGCCGGCCAATTAAAAAATTTTAGTAAAAGACCTATCGATAAATTAATGGTAAATAAACTTGCATACCAAATGAAAATAATAATCGCCGTTGGAATTGGAAGTTGCCTTGGCGGCATATCGAGATATCTGCTTTCATTAGTTATTCAAAATAAATTTCTATCAACTTTTCCCTTTGGTACTTTAAGCGTGAATATAATAGGATGTTTTCTTATCGGTCTTATCTTTGGGTATAGCGAGAAAAGTTATCTTTCTATGGAATGGCGGGTATTTTTGGTAACTGGATTTTTAGGGGGGTTCACCACTTTTTCTTCTTTTTCAAACGAATCAATAGGATTAATCCGTGATGGGCAACACTGGTTTGCATTTTCTTATATCGCTTCCAGCGTTATCATCGGGCTCCTGGCAACATTTGCGGGCATTACATTAATTAAATTTTTGTAACTATGGAAAATAATCCTAACGCTAATTGCTGCGAATTTTTACCGGGGAGTCGGATAAGGCCGGCAATCAACCGCTCTATGAAGCAATCGTATTTGAAGCAAAAAAACAAGGTATGTCGGGGGCAACTGTTACAAGAGGGATTATGGGCTTCGGAGCAAATAGTAAAATTCATACCACGAAGCTTTTTGATATTTCTATAGACATGCCATTAGTGATCGAAATTGTTGACGATGAAAACAAGATCAGGGAATTTACAAAAATTGTTGAGCAGCTATTTGAGGAAACAAATTCCGGTGGTTTTATTACCATTGAAAAAGCTGAGGTAATAAGATATCGTTCGGGCAAAAAATAATATATCGTTCTTTTGTATAAAAATTATTTTTCATTCTAAAATCACATTTTATGTATGTACTGCATCCATGGCATGGCGCGCATTATGGTGAAGACGCACCGCAGGTTGTCAATGCGCTTATTGAAATATCGCAGGGCTCCAAATCCAAATATGAGATCGATAAAAAAACCGGTCTGCTCAAATTGGACCGGGTAATTTATTCTTCCTTTCACTATCCTGTAAACTATGGTTTAATTCCCCAAACGCTTGGCCAGGACGGCGATCCGCTTGATATTCTCGTGATGTGCTCGGAATCTATACAACCTTTATGCCTGGTGGAAGCATACGTAATCGGTAACATGCAAATGATTGATACTGGCCTTATTGATGATAAAATAATTGCTGTTGCTGCAAAAGACCCCGGAGTTAATTATATAAAAAGCATGGATGACCTGCCGCAACATTTTATAAGAGTATTAAAAAATTATTTTGAGCAATACAAAGTGTTGGAAAATAAAAAAGTGGAGATCAATGATTTTCAAAGTAAAGAAA
>JALZAJ010000244.1 GCA_030948465.1 Bacteroidota bacterium | reverse complement strand
TATGAGCGTACTGAAATCAATTCGTATTATTCCCATGCGCAGCAACAATCGAAGGTACCAGGGTACAATACATTTGTTCCTTCTATTTTTTTATTAAAAAAAGTTGGAGAGAATCAAACCATTAAATTTAGTTATTCAAAAAGAATTGAAAGGCCGGAATATCGAGATTTAAATCCTTTCATAAATACCAGCGATCCGAAAAATCTAACCGGAGGCAATCCATATCTTACTCCTGAAATAAGCAACCGCTTTGAACTTGGCTATAGCAAAGACTTAGGTGAATATGGTTCATTTGTTGTTACTGCATTTTTCAGGGCCAACAATCATGATATACAAGACTTCATTCGTTATTATCCAACGTTGGTAATAGGCGATTCCACTTATACCAATGTAAGTGTGAACACTCAGGAAAATATCGGCCTTGAAAATAATGTGGGCTTAAGTTTTTTTGGCAATATCAATTTTACAAAAAAGTTTACTGTACGGACAAATGTTTTTGCTTTTCACAGGCACATTAAAAATGCCATAGATACCGGCTTTAATTCTACCAGCTTTAATTACCGCTTTAATGTAAATGTGAGTTACCAGTTTGCCAAAACATTAGCAGGAGAATTTTTTGGAAATTTCAATTCTGCACGCCATGAAGCGCAGGGCATTTATCCATCTTTTACTACCTACAATTTTGCTTTAAGAAAACAAATCTGGAAAAAGAAAGGCAGCATTGCTTTCACTGCGGTAAATCCATTTAATGAATATGTAAACAGAAAGACTAAAGTTTTTGGGCCAAACTTTACCGTTAGTAATTTTCAAAGAATCCCTTTCAGGTCGTTCGGAATTAATTTTACATGGAAATTTGGTAACCTTGAATTTAAAAAAGAGAAGGACGAAAACCAGATTAATTTAAATCCACCTGCTGAATAAGAAAATTAGCGCAGTTAATATTACCGGCAATATTGGATAGGTAAAATTTACGCCATTCTTAATACTCATTAAATGATACATGATAATGCTGTTATTGTTTATTTGACCGCCTCCCAAAAGACTGTACAAATTCCCACATAGAAAAATCGAGCGATTATTCATAACATAAAAATTGAAATCCTGGGGGTATAAAACATTTATAGATTGGAAACCATCTTCTATCTTTTACTCAAATTCAAATATTTAATTTTATTTCCTCTGGCTATTGTAGAAGGGCCAATATTGGCAGTGATTGCAGGATTTTTATGTACACAAGATTATTTAAATTTATTTATTATCTATCCCATAATTGTGCTTGGAGATATTATTGGCGACACCATTTGTTATCTGTTTGGTCGCTGGGGAGTGCCCGTATTTTTTAAAAGAATTATTAAAAGGATAGGTCTCGTGCCTGAAAACATGGAGAGGGTGAGGGGTTATTTTGATTCCAATCCAAAAAAAACCATATCCCTTTCAAAGATTACGCTCGGTATTGGATTTGCCGGTATTTATCTTGCCGGAAACGCCAGGATTCCTTATAACAGGTTCATAAAAATTTGCCTGATTACCTCCGCGTTGCAGTACGTGGTATATCTCACTATAGGATTATTATTCGGCTCTGCCTATAAGCAAATCAGCAAATATTTAGATTTTTTTGCTGCTTTTGCTATCGTGACTTTGCTATCAATTATTTTATTTTATATGCTTAAATCAATACGCAAAAAAATATGAGAATTCTTTTTGTATCCAGCAGCTATTATCCTCATATTAATGGTGTATATTATTTTGTATGCCGCATTGGGCCAATGCTCCAGGAAAGCGGGCATAAAGTAGCAGTAATAGCTCCCTCTGAATCTTTACATTTTTCCAATAAACAAATAGACAGTCTGCATGTGTATGGCGTGCCGTCTTTTTCTGTTGTAATTAATCCAACAATCCGCCTGCCGGTTTCTTTTCTATTAAAATCCAGGATTAAGCAAATCATTGAAAATTTTAAACCAGATATCATACACATCCAGGATCATTTTCCATTAAGTAAAGCGGTAGTTCAGGTAAATAAGAATTTGAAAATACCCATCATTGGCAGTAATCATTTCATGCCTGAAAACTTTACTGTTCTTTTACACAATGAAACTCTGAAAAAGAGGCTTGAAAATTATTTATGGAGAGGATTTTCAAATGTATTTAATCAAGTACGACTGGTAACAACTCCTACTGAAACAGGGGTTCGGCTAATACAGCCCCGATTGAAGGTAGATGCCATTGCTATCTCCAGCGGTATTAACTTAAAAATTTTTAACCCTTCCGGAGACACACGTAAGGTAAAGGAAAAGTATTCCATTCCTGATAAATCCATATTGTTGTATGCGGGCAGGCTTGATCCTGAAAAGCACATTGAGGAAATACTCCAGGCTGTAGCTATTGTCATTAAGAAAATTGATTTTCATTTTGTGGTTGTAGGAAAAGGTACAAGTAAAACCGCCCTTGAAAAACTTACCCGTCAATTAGGTATAACTGACAAAGTTATTTTTACAGGTTTCGTTCCGGATGAGGATCTGCCTTCTTTTTATAAATTAAGCCGGTGCTTTATTATCGCAAGTATTGCCGAATTGCTCAGCCTCAGCACACTGCAAGCTATGGCTTCGGGACTGCCCATTATTTCGGTAAATGCAGGTGCCCTTAGCGAGTTAGTAAAGGATAAGATGAATGGCTATTTATATGATGAAGGTGACATCCCTGCAATTGTCCAGGCAATTGAGAATATTATTACTTACGATCACGTTTACACGAAAATGAGTGAAAAAAGCCTGGAATATGTACAGCAGCACGATATACTTAAAACATTGGAATCATTTGAAAAACTCTACCGGGATCAAATCGAAAAATCTGGTCTGATAAGATTGTAAGGGCATATTTGTTTTAGATGCACGCGTTTTAACACGGAAACGCTTCTTCGCGAAAAGCTTTACCTGCATCCCAAAAATGCTCAAAGACTTTCGACACAAGCGTTCCAACAAGCAATCCTAACAACAAGCCGGCAGCAATGTCTGATGGAAAATGCTCGCCCACATAAATTTGCGCATAACAAATTAATAAGGCCCAAATCCAAATCCATTTCCATTTCTTTCCTGTTATTTTTAATAAAGACCAGTACCAAAAAGCAGCCATTCCAAAATGATTGGCGGCGTGCGAAGATGGAAACGAATACAGGCCACCGCAATTGATGATACCTCTTATGTACTTATGCATTTCTGGATCGAAACAGGGCCTTAATCTTGCAAATAAAGGTTTTAGCACTAGCCCGCTACTAATGTCTGTAAGCCCAACAGTCACCAAACTTAATAGTATAAAAAGCCATGCCTTGTCGCGTCTTTTTTTAATAATAAAAAATACAATGAAAATGTACAGCGGGATCCAGGTAGCCGGATTTCTAAGCACCAGCATTATTCCATCAAATACCTGGTGGTCAGAATCGTTGTGAATCAGGATAAAAAGAATTTTGTCGAGTCTTTTAAGGTATTCAAATAATGACATAGTTCTATTTTCCGGTTAAAGTATAACTCCAGTTTTATTGAATAGTTAACTCTATATTATAACTCTGTAAATTTTACTATCCGCTTACATCAATATCTTATCCTTATAAAATTTTACTATTTATCACATAAGTATCAGTTAACAGAAATACACCGACTGCCGAAAAAAAATTTACAAGCGATAGAAACTTCTTCATTGTTATATTTTTTGGATTTTTAAAACGTTTGCCGGTTTATTTCATAGGATGCAATGACAGGATGTTTCGTTGGGTACTGCACATAAACTAACTCCCTAAAAATTTAATCCCAATTAGTACCCTTTTCATTTTTAATATTTTGATTCTAAAAGTTTATTCCGGATAAACAAACAAAACCGAATCAGAAACAGTGTAAGCTCCAAATACACCAATGGCATCTTTGAATTGTCCGGGAATAATAAACACGGGCTCGACAAATGGATTATACTGTGCTAGCTTTTGCCTGTCGAGATTATCATAAAAATTAAAAATATTTTTATCTACAGACTGTAAACGAATGTAGGCGCTGTCACCTTTTTTGTGAGAATAGTTTGGTTCAAACGTAAAAGTAAGTGCCTTTCCATCCACATTCTTATCCGCGTATATAGTCCTTCCGATTTCTTTCGCATAATATTTATGCCCAAAGGTGCAACTGCTTTTTGTGTTGTCTACGCTCTTTACGCTGCTGTCAATCATTCGCCCCATTTCATAACGGTAAAAATTTTCTTCGCCGGGTGTATCGGTATACCCTACGATTATACCTTCATGCTCACCGTATAGATCTTTAAATTTTTGCACATAACTAAGTGATGTGATCGGCACTTTGGACTGGTTGGTAGTTGCCTGAGCAGAATAGACGATTCCATTAAAACTAATATTTAGTGAATAGGTTTTATTTACCTCAATGGGTTGGGCATTTGTGTAAAAAAAATTATACCTGCAATAGTGATAATCGTAGGAGGAGTCAAACTTAAGCGGATAGGTTGCGGTGCCATCATTTAACATAACCGCAGCATTATC
>JALZAJ010000243.1 GCA_030948465.1 Bacteroidota bacterium | reverse complement strand
TAATAGGCTATGTTATTATGCCAAATCATGTACATAGCATTTTATATTTTCCTGAGGCAGGTTTTAATCTGAACAAAATACTATCAAACGGAAAACGGTTCATCGCTTACGGACTTGTGAATAAATTGGAAAAGGCAAATGATACAAATACTTTGACCATTTTGAAAAACGGGCTTACTGAAAGAGAGAGAAAGAAAAAGCAATTACACAAAGTATTTACAGATTCATTTGACGGCAAACCGATTTTCTCTGAAAAGTTTCTCTTACAGAAATTAAACTATATACATTATAACCCGTAACAGGTAAATGGAACCTTGTAAAAGATTTTGTTTCTTATGAACATAGCAGCGCATCATTTTATGAAGAAGGCATTGCCAGGCACTTCATACCAAAGCATTATAAAGAGTTATAGATTGGCCTTGAAATGATTCGAGGTCTGGGCGTACATCGGGGTTTCTCCATAGGAGTCCTTCGTGACCCTTGGACACGGAAGAAATATTATAGCAGGGAGATTATGCTGTGAAAACCCCGATGGGAAGTACTGCACCTTCACCTGCTATAATAAATTAAATCCGGATCATTTCTTTCGCCACTACCTTTGGAAAGCATTGTTTTCAATTAAAATTTTAAACAAAAAAAGCACTTAAAAAATCAATCATTGAAAATGAGAAAATTATTCTTGTTTATGCTTGCTGCCACTATATCATTCGCAGCAGAAGCGCAAAGCGACAATAAAATCGTAATTGGGAAAGTGGATAGCGTGTATTCGCAGATCCTTGGTGAGAAACGAAAAGTATGGATCTACACGCCGGGGATGACCTCGGGTGATAATGATTCCGGCAAACACTATCCCGTACTGTACCTGCTTGATGGCGATGCCCATTTTGTATCGGTAGCCGGCTTGATCCAGCAGTTGAGCCAGGCAAATGGCAACGCTGTTTTTCCGGAAATGATCGTGGTTGCGATTCCTAATACTAACAGAACAAGAGACCTGACGCCCACGCACATCGTGAGTGATCCGCCGATGATGGATAGCAACTTTTCAAAGCCTTCCGGCGGTAGTGAAAACTTTATCGCATTTATAGAAAAAGAGCTGATGCCTCATATTGATTCAGCGTATCCGACGGCGCCTTACAAAATCCTGGTAGGGCATTCTTTTGGCGGACTAACGGTAATGGATGCACTTACTAATCACACAAGATTGTTCAACGCTTACGTCGCCATAGACCCGAGCATGTGGTACGACAGGCAGCAGTTTCTTGCTGCCACTGAACAGAAACTTTCAAAGAAAAAATATGATGGCATACGATTGTATGTGGGCATTGCCAACACGATGGAAAAAGGTATGACATTAGCACAAATGAGAAAAGATACCACGTCCGGCACAAGACATATTCGCTCCATTTTTGAACTCGATAAATTTTTAAAAGCGAATCCCCAAAACGGGTTGAAGTATGCCAGCAGGTATTATGATGATGATAACCATGGCTCCGTACCCCTGGCCAGTGAATACGACGGGCTAAGATTTATTTTTGATTATTACCGCTTTAATTTATCGGGTAAGGAGTTTGCAGATACCTCCGGCGATATTGTGATGAAATTTAAAAAGCATTATACCCTTTTGTCTAAAGAAATGGGTTATAAAGTGTCTGCGCCGGAGCAATTCATCAATTATATGGGATACGATGCTTTGGGCAAAAAGCAATATTCGCGGGCTGCGGGCTTTTTCAAAATGAATGTAGAGAATTACCCTAACAGCAACAATGTTTATGACTCATATGCTGATTTGCTGGTTGCGGAAAAAGATACTGCAAATGCTGTTGCGAATTACAAGAAAGCACTGGCTATCCGGGATGTTGCCGAAACGAATCAGAAACTAAATGCATTGGAAGGGAAAGAAATTTTTAAACTTAATGCAGAGGATTTGAAGAAATATACGGGCGTGTTTGAGTTGGACAGTATTCCCATCACCATCACCATGGTTGTAAAAGATAATGCACTTTGGTCGCAGGTTCCGGGCCAGGGAGAATTTCAATTAGTTCCTCTTTCACCCGACGCTTTTACGGTAAAAAATCTCAATGGCTATGAAGTCCGTTTTAATATGACAGGGGACAAGGCTGTTGGCTTTACATCTGTTCAGCCGAACGGGACTTTTAAAGCGCATGTAAAAAAGTGATGACGAATCAATCCCCTTAAAATCCTGCATTGCAGCAGATCAAGCCCGTGAAAACATAGAGCGCATCTTTTTATAGAATGGGATTGCCAGCATTCCATACCCAAGTATTATAAGATGTACAGATTGGCTTTCAATAATATCATTTCAGTAGTGAATTTGTGAATTGGCTGTAGGAAAATTTAGGTTCGATCACTATTTAT
>JALZAJ010000236.1 GCA_030948465.1 Bacteroidota bacterium | reverse complement strand
TTACCAACGGAAGTGGTGGTGGCGTGTTTTCTGTGATCAGTAATCTCCTGCGCTTTTCAAAAAATAAAAACATTCGGAATCATGTAATTTTTACAATAAATAAAGAGACTAACCCTTGTTTTACTCTACCTGAATTATTTGGGGAAGCAGGCAGTACAGTGTTTTATTATTCTCCAAAATGGAATTTTTATTACACCTGCAGGAAACTGGCAAAATTGCTCCCTGATGATAAATCCATTATAGTTGCACATGATTGGCTGGAACTGGGAATGGTAAGCAGTTTAGGTCTGCAAAACCCACTGGTGCATTTTGTACATGGTAATTATGATTACTACTATGAACTGGCGAAAAAGCATGAAGAAATAACAGATCAGTTTATAACTATAAGTCCGGTTATTTATCATAAACTTGGCTTACTTCTTCCACATAGAAAACAGGATATACATTTCCGTAGGTTTCCTGTACCGCAGGCAGAACTGCTAAAAAAAGAAAATAAAATTCTCAAAATCTTTTATTGCGTAAGAAGCCTCGTTGATGAGAATAAACAATTTAGACTATTGCCATTAATAAATGTAAGGCTGCAAGCAAAAGGGATACAGGTTCACTGGACAATAATTGGAGAGGGAATTGATATTGAAAATATTAAAACTAAAATGGAACAGGAGGAAGGTATCGCTACATTTCCCTCATTATCTAATGATGAAGTATGTAAGCTATTACCAGAACAGGATCTTTTTATTTTGCCTTCAATAAAAGAAGGTTTCCCCGTATCATTAGTAGAAGCCATGAAGGCGGGAGTGGTTCCGCTGGTAAGTAATTGGGATGGAGCTACTGATGAATTAATAATTCCGTCGCAAACTGGTTATTATTTTGCTATAGGCGATACTGATGGATATGCTGATAAAGTCGCCTTATTAAATACCGATAGAAAGTTATTGAAGCAAATTTCACAGCAGGCTACCACTAAAGCAAACGAATTATTTGACCCATATCTAAACACTAAAAGCATAGAAGAAATTATTGCTGCAACACACAATCAGTTCACAAAACCAAAAAAAACAAATAAGGTTTACGGGTCAAGATTAGATCAATCGTGGATGCCTAATTTATTAACGAAAACGATCAGAAGCATTAAGTAAAATGAATGAATACCCGCTGGTGAGTGTATTAATGACTGCATATAACCGTGAAAAATATATTTCTGAAGCAATAGAAAGCGTGCTTGCCTCAACCTATATCAATTGGGAGTTAATTATTGTAGATGATTGCTCAACAGATAATACCCTGGCCATTGCAAGAGAATATGAAAAAAAAGATCCCCGGATACAGATACATTTAAATAAAGAGAACCTTAGCGATTATCCTAACCGGAATAAAGCAGCGAGCTATGCAAAAGGAAAATATTTAAAATACCTGGATTCTGATGATGTAATATTTCCTGAGGGAATCCAATATTGTGTTGAAGAAATGGAAAAGTTTGCTGATGTTTCAATGGGTATACTTTATCTAAGAAATAGAAATTCAACTGAATCATTTATGATGTCTTCGGAGGAAATAATCAGAAATCATTTTTTTAAAGGATCTATTTTAAGTATTGGTCCTTCAGGAAGTATATATAATAGAAATTGGTTCGAGCTAAACAATGGCTTCGATATAAGATTTGGTGTTGCTTCTGATAATTATTTTAACATTCAAATGGCTGCAAAGGCCTGCGTAGTATTACTACCTAAAGTTTTTTTTGACTACCGGGTTCACGATGAACAACAAAATACTAATGAAAAAGGTTATTTAATTAATAACTATTTATACAATAAAGAATTGTATGAAAAGGGGGATTTGCCTTTAAGTGCAGATGAGATTTTATATCTAAAAAGAAAATTGCAAAAAAGGCACTTGGTTAACATCAGCCGCTTTGCTCTTAAGTCAAAAGAAATATCTAACGTTATTGAGATAATTAAAATAACAAAATATAAATGGTGGAATGCGTTTAAATATATTTTATATTAAACACACAACAGAAATTTGTTCACAATAATGTTATTTCATCACCCCTTAAAATAGCACATTGGTCGTTAGCATCCTTTCAATGGTCTACAATCATGAGAATTATCTTGATGCATTTTTTAAAGGCGTCTTATCCCAGCAATTGCCCTATGCTTATGAAATTGTTATTGGTGTTGACCAATCCGATGATGCATCATTGGTTATCTGTAAAAGATACCGGGAAATATTTCCATCCATCATTACCCTCATTGAACATGAAGTGAGGGTGGGAATGATACAGAACTTTATTACAACCTATAATATGTGTACTGGCAAGTATATTGCTATATGTGAGGGCGATGATTACTGGACAGACGATCAGAAACTGATGAAGCAAATCCAGGTTTTGGATAATGATAAAAATGCGGTTCTTTGTTTTACTGATATAAAAGTATTGGATGAAGAAGAAGGAACATTTGATATGAATTGGGCTAAAATTGGTAAGGATAGATATACCATTGAAGACCTTATAAAATCCTATCCAATATCATTTTGCTCTGTATTGTTCCGGAATAATATTGTTGCATTAAATGAGCACAGCTTACAAGGGCTTTCAATGGCAGATCTCCCATTCGTTCTTGAATTGATGACGCATGGCTATGCAAAATATTTAAATGTTCAAACAGCCGTTTACCGCAGAAGTGCACAAAGCAGTTATTCAAAAAATACAATAGTTGAGCAATTGCTTAAAAAGAAAACAATTTATGAATATCTGTTAAGTCAACCTCGCTTTACGAAATATAAACGGCAGTTGTTCAAGGTGTATAATTATCACTTATATGCCATTGCTACCCGGCTTGATAAAACTGACATAAGAAGGGCAGCTTTTTTTAAAAAAGTTATTAGAAGCATAGATATAAATAACGTGGCTCTCCCCGTAAAAGCTTTGGTTAAAAGTATCACCTGATGTTAGCTGTGTAGGTAGCTAACAGTAACCTTACACGCCTTTGCCGGCATATTTTATTAATACAGTTTTAAAATGCAGGAGCCGCTTGTTAGCATAATTATTACAGCGTATAACAGGGAAGATTTTTTAAAGGAGGCCATTGAAAGCGTTATAAATTCTACTTATCAACATCTTGAAATTATTATTTCTGATGATTGCAGTAAGGACAGAACCGTTGCCATCGCCACGGATTATGCCGAAAAAGATTCCAGGATAAGATTATATATAAATGAAAAAAACCTCGGGGATTATCCTAACAGAAATAAAGCCGCAAGCTATGCCCTGGGTGAGTACCTGATGTGGGTTGACTCCGATGATATTATTTTTAAGGACAGTATTGAAAGATGTGTACAACTTATGGAAGAAAATCCCGCTGTCAACTTCGGCACTTATTACCGGGAACCGGCAGATGAACCTTTTATACTGGATTCAGCCACTGCATTACACAGGCATTTTTTTGAAAAGCCCTACCTTATGATCGGCCCCGGCGGCACGATAACAAGGAGAAGCTATTTTGAAAAACTAGGAGGCTATCCTGAAATATACGGCCCTGCAAATGATATGTATTTTAATTTAAAAGCAACGAGATACAGCCCTGTGCTAATGATTCCTTTTGAGATTTATTATATCAGGAAACACCCGGGACAGGAAATAAATAATGCCTATGGCTACCTGTATAACAATTACAATTATTACAAGGATGCCTTCAATAAGCTTGATTTGCCAATTGAGGCCAAATCCATACAGTGGCTGCAAAAAAAAAATAAAAGAAGATTTGTGCTCAACATTATAAAATACTTTTTAAATAGCAGGAATTTTTCCCGCACCCGGTTTGCTCTTCGGCAGGCTTCATTTAGTTTCAGAGATGCTATGGAAGGCATCTTTCATTGAATATTTATTGGCTGCAATACATTGAAAATAATTTTTTGTTTACGGAATTTTTTGCCCAGGCATGCAGGAGGCACTGAAGTATATGTTGCCGCCTTATGCGCTGGTTTACAAAAACAGGGAGTGGAGACTATAATCGTAAAACCGGGCTTTGATATAGCAGCAACGACTGAATATTTTTATGAAAATATAAGGGTTATTGAATACCCCGAAACCTCTCAATATACAAGGGATGTGATTATTGGAAACACATTACCCGGCGGGCTTCCTTTTTTCGAGAAAATACTTCTTAAAGAAAAACCTGACGTTATTCATTTTCATGAAGTAAGTGGCAGTAACGGGATCACAATTGCCCATGTCAGGATTGCCAAAGAATTAAAAATTCCTTTATTTATCACATTGCATCTGGCAGGCTACGTTTGTAAAACCGGAACATTGAAATATAAGAATAAAACGGATTGCAATGGTTTCATTGATGACTACAAATGTTCGGTGTGTGTCCTTCACGAAATGGGATTAAGGTATGGATTGCCTGAACTCGTTACAGGGCTCGGAATGATCGCTAAAAAACTCAAATTGCCGGTCACCAAACTTCCGGGCAAAATGGAAAGCGCATTAAGTTATCCGGCGTTTATCCGGAAGCACAGAACAGTATTGGAAGATATTTTTTATTTAAGTGAAAAGGTATTTGTTCTTAGCAATTGGTTTAAAAAAGTACTGCTCATTAATAACATGCCGGAGGATAAGATGATATTGCTTGATAAAGCACTCCCTCATTCCACGTTATTTGATGAACGAATTTCTGTGGGTGAAAACAAAAGTGAATTGATCCCTCTAAAGTTTGTTTATATGGGCAGGATAAGTCCCGTAAAAGGGTTGCATATTTTACTAAAGGCCCTCGATAAAATTGACATGCGAAACTGGTCTCTAGATATTTATGGATATGTGGAAGAAGAAGGATACCTGGCGAAATGTAAACTTATTTCAAATAAAATTTCATCCAGTATTCATTGGAAAGGCATGATTGAGCCATCACAGGTAATATCAACCCTTCAGCAATATGATGCCTTAATATTTCCCAGCATCATTGAAGAGATGGTTGGCCTTGTGGTAATGGAAGCATTTGCAGCAGGAATTCCTGTTATAGGTTCTGATGTAAAAGGGATTGCAGAACAGATCACT
>JALZAJ010000227.1 GCA_030948465.1 Bacteroidota bacterium | reverse complement strand
GACAGCGGATTTACAGTCCGCTCCATTTGGCCACTCTGGTAACTGCCCTTTTTCAATGTGCGATTGGCAAATCCAATTGCAATTTACAATTTGCTGATTGCCCATTGCTCCGATAGCTATCAGGACTAATAAGAGCCAGTGGAGGGATTCGAACCCCCGACCAGCTGATTACAAATCAGCTGCTCTGGCCAACTGAGCTACACTGGCAATTGCCTCCAAACACAAATGTTCCAATGAACTTTCCGCAAAAAAATCTAATTAGGTCATTTTTTGGGAAGGCAAAGGTAATGGAAAATGTTCAATGGAAAAATTTTGAAAAAAAGATATTTTATGGAAAAACGGCCTAAAAAAGTAATACAAAAGCGCTGCCTAAAGGAATCGGACCGCTGGAAATATTATTATAAAGTACAATTAATGTTTAATGATGTTACATCAAGACGGATGTCAAATTAAAATCCCCCAAGCGGGGGATTATTATAAAGATGATAGTTTATGAAGATGATTAGTTTTATGCAGCCAATTTTTCTTTTTTTCTTTTAATTTGAGTAATGACGGAATCCAGTGCAAAATCAAAGCTTTCTTCAAATGATTTGGAAGAATGCTTTACAAAAAAGTCATGTCGTGGTACATGCACTTTAATTTCTGCAACTTTGTCTTTGATCGTGTGAGCTACATTATCCAACTTTAAAAACACATCCACTTTGATAATTCGTTCATGAAACTGGGTAAGCTTTGACAATTTTTTTTCAACGTACGAAACCAGTTTTGTATCTGCTTCAAAATGCAGAGTTTGAATGTTAACGTTCATAGTAATCATAAATTTTAGCAGTGAACAATATTAAATAATAAGGTAAAAAATTAAATAGGCATAGGCAATATTTGGTTGGTGTAAGCAATAAATTGTATCTAAATGAAATTACATTCCATAACGCATTTTTCAAAAAAAAATTTTGCATGAATCATTGGGATTTAGGATGGGAAAACTTGTGAACTTCCCGGAGTTTTTCTATTGAATTATGTGTGTATATCTGGGTAGAGGCTAAGCTTGCATGACCAAGCAATTCTTTTACAGCATTTATATCAGCGCCATTATTGGTTAGATGTGTGGCAAAACTATGACGCAAAACGTGCGGACTTTTTCTTTCGTTTGTGGAAACAATTCCTAAATATTGCTTTACAACTCTGTAAACATACCTGGGATACAAATTCCTTCCCTTTTTATTTACAAGAAGAAAATTTGACAATTGCCCTGTCAATTTTTTATCAGCAATGTAATTGTCTATATCAATAAGTAACTTATTATTTACCGGTAAAATTCTTTCTTTATTTCCTTTACCTAACACTTTAATAACACCATTGCTTTTGTCAACCTGCGATTCCTTTAAGTTAATCAATTCGCTGAGCCTCATTCCCGTACTATAAAATATTTGCAACAATAAACGATTCGTTTTGCCATCCCACGTTTCAGGAAAATCAACATAATTGAACAATGTGCTCATATCTTTATCCCCGATAAATGAAGGAAGTCTTTTGCTTACTTTAAGCGCACTTATTGCAGACATTGGGCTTACAGTTATATTTTTTTGCTTAAGGTGATATTTGAAAAATGATTTAAGCGAGGAGATTTTCCGGTTGATGGTTTTAGATGAAACCTTCTCTTCCTTTAGCGATGCCAACCAGGATCGCACGACCGATGCAGAAATATCCGGAAGGCTTAAAGAATTATATTGAATGGCGATAAAATCAAAAAAACCAGAAAGATCATTGTGGTAAGAGGTGATGGTATGTTGCGAATACCGCTTCTGAAATGTGAGATAATTAAGAAACTCCTGTATGGGATATGTTTCGGGTATAAGCATAAAAAAACCGGTAGCAATAAAGTTACGAAACCCAATGCTATCCGGAATATATTTAAATAAAAAGTATATTAAACTTCTATTTTACCGCTATCTATCTGCTGCTTATAAACTGCTTTTAACACTTCATGGCGACGCTTCACTGAAGGTTTTGTAAAAGCCTGGCGCTCGCGAAGTTGCAATAAGGTGCGGCTTTTTTCAAATTTTTTCTTGTACTTTTTAAGCGCTTTATCAATATTTTCGCAATCTTTTGAATCGATAATCAACATAAATTTTTCCTTTGATTTTTTTTAAGGAATGCGAAGATAAAGTATTTTTTTAAATTTAAAATATGCGGAAGAATATTAAAGGGAATTAAAAAGTAAAATTATTATATCCAAATGTTTACAGGAATTATTGAAGCCCTTGGTTCGGTTAGGGAAATTTCAACCAGCCAATCCAACAAAACCTTTTGGATTGAAAGTAAAATTTCATCCCGGTTAAAAATTGATGAGAGCTTATCACATAATGGAATTTGCCTTACGATTGAAGAAATACGAAACGATCTGCATCGTGTTACAACAATTTCAGAAACTCTTGGAAAAACAAATGCGGGGGAATGGAAAATAAATGATGTGGTCAACCTGGAACAATCTTTAATAATGAACGGCAGGCTCGATGGCCATCTTGTGCAAGGGCATGTAGATAGTACTGCCGTTTGTCTTGAAAAAAAAAATCTTGAAGGGAGTCTTGAATTTGCATTCAGCTACAATGAAATACACGCTCCTTTACTGATTGAAAAAGGCTCAATCTGCGTGAACGGTGTAAGCCTTACAGCATTTAACGTTAGTGAAAATAGATTTACGGTAGCTATTATCCCATATACGATGGAGCATACTAATTTTTATAACCTGAAAAAGGGAGATGCGGTAAACATTGAATTTGACATTTTAGGAAAGTACGTGGTGCGGAGTTTGCAACTAAATGGCAGGAAAGAATAAAAATCGAACATGGTACATTCTCAGGATGCGAGCCACATTAATGAGAAAATTAAGAACACCTATATCTGAATTTTAGAGCATTATCAATCGCTAAAAGCATCATCTTTCATTCCAAAATAAAATGAACTTGCAGGTAAATACAGAGAAGGCAACAGTAAACTTTTGTCATTTATTTCAGGCATATTTGATTTGCAAATTATCGCAATTAATTATTATTAGACAGGTACAGCAATTTTAAAAAACGGGCTTTACATTTTAAGGCCGGCAACGCGTTAAAGTACACGCATACGACTTCTTTTTTTGTTACGTGAACCTTTTGTTTTTATGATAAGCCTGATTATAATTTAACGTGTTGGCATAATAAGTTATTTTTATTTTGAACAGTATTCTTGAAACCTCTCCTGAAATGAAATTTCAACATGCAGCAACTCCTAATGAATCTTTTACCAGGAGGATCATCTATCAAAAATTAATTTTGCTGGTGGTGTGGATGGGTATTCAGGTTTTTTTGCTTTGGCATGAAGGCGTTGTCACTGCACTCGAAGCGACCAAATATATTGAGCAGGCCCATGTTTTTTTAGAAACCGGTAAATATAGTTCCGGCAATTTTCTCTTTTACTCAGTGCAAATTCTGCTAATCGCTTTGTTCCTGAAATTAAAAATCAGTTTTTTACTTTTAGTTTTTATTCAAATAATTATCAATGGTGTTTCCGTAGCATGCTTTTATAATATGGTAAATAAATTATCATCAAACATATTTTTATCGTTTTTAAGCACTCTATATTTTTTAGTTTTTTATTATTATCACGTATATAATACATATCTCTTTACTGAATCTTTATTCTTTAGCTTTTCCGTCATATATGCTTACTTTCTTTTTACAAGAGAAAGTATAACGATTAAAAACATTGTGCTCATCGTTCTATTTCTATGCATACTTTATTTAACAAGGCCAACCGGAATTTTTTTTATTCCGGCTACCTTTCTCTATTTAATTACTAAATTTTATTCAAGGCATGCCTTTAAAATAATAACAATTTCTGTTTTGTTTGCCTTAGTCTTTTTTTATTTCTTATTTAATTATTCACTGGGATCGGGTGGCGAATTTGATTTTTTACTACCTTATCTTGATGAAAGAATTATATGCGGGGTGCCAACAATAATAAAATCTCATGACATTATTGTGCCTGTAGAAAAAAATTCCATAGCCGGATTACTGTATATTATATCCCATCATTTTAATCTTTTTTTCAAATTAGCGATACAAAGACTAATCGCTTTTTTTGGCATTTACCGCCCATTTTATTCTGTGTTTCATAACATTTTTGCATGCGCTTATTTTTATTTTATCTATATAATAATTATTGCGGGCGTAAGGGATTTATTCAAAAAAAACAAAGCCGAAGTTTGGTTTTTACTAACTAACATTGGCCTTATGGCAATAACAGTTATGCTCTCCTGTGATGAATGGAGCAACCGGTTTATTCTTTCGGTTCTGCCTTTCTTTTTATTGCTATCCGTGCTATCTATATGTAATTACAAAAACAGGTTGAATGTTTAGAACTATAAATTTTGAAG
>JALZAJ010000212.1 GCA_030948465.1 Bacteroidota bacterium | reverse complement strand
TTTATCAAGGCATTGGTTTAGTACAAAGCTTGCTAAATTTTTAGAGCCCATTGCCATTAAAAAGGCCAGCCTCATTACAGGTGTAGCCGAAGGCTATTATAAAGGTGTGATTGATAGAAACCCCCGTCTTTTAAAAAGGTGCGTTTTTGGTGCTATGCCGTATGGCGGCGAAGTTGAAGATCACAAAGCGGTGGATGGAATGAATAAAAGTCCATCTTTATTTCCTGCAACTGCAGATAAGGTCCGCCTGGTATATGCGGGTGCTATGTTGCCTAAAGCTTACAAACCATTAGAAGTTGTATTCAGGGCCATAAAAAATAATCCCGCGCTGTTTACTGATGTTGAATTTCATTTTATCGGAACGGGCAAAACCCCCGATGATGAAAATGGTTTTAATATAAAGCCACTTGCAGAAAAGTACAGATTGTGGCAAACTATCGTTTACGAGTACCCTAAAAGAATTCCTTACCTTGAGGTGCTGGTACACCTGCATGTTGCCTCCGGTATTTTTATACTCGGGAGCACAGAACCCCATTATACGCCATCAAAAGTTTACCAGGGCGTTTTGTCAGGCAAGCCCATTTTAGCAGTACTCCACAAAGAAAGTTCGGCGGCTAAAGTGATTGGTAATTCAGGGGCCGGATTGGTGCTAAGTTTCACAGAACAGAACCTGGATATAATTGAAAGCGGATTTCCTAAAATTTTTAACCAATACCTGGCTATGTTGCCGGCTTATGATGTTAGTAAAATAAATATGGAAGCATTTGAAAATTATTCGGCTAAAAATGTTACAAAAAAACTTGCCGAATTGTTAAACACAATAGTATAGTGATAAATTCAAAGATCGTTGCTATTGATGGACTAAGGGCATTTTCTGCTCTTGGAGTTGTTTTAAAAAAAGCACGCCGTTTGTAATGCATGTTAAATAATTTTTCTAATACCATCGCGACACCTGCAATAAGTATTTTATTACCTGTTTATAATGGAGGGACATATCTTGTTCAATCAATAAAGAGCATTCTCTGCCAAACAATAAGTGATTTTGAATTATTAATCATTGATGATTGTTCGACAGATGAGAGCTATCAATACCTGCAAAATATTAATGATAAAAGAGTTGCTGTTTATAAAAATGAGAGAAATAAAGGTTTGTTTTATAATTTAAATTTCTTGATAAAAGAAAGTTCCGGTAGTCTTATTAAACTATGGTCGCAGGATGATATTATGTATCCCGCTTGCCTGGCAGGTTTTATTGCTTTCCATAAAAAAAACCCGTTCATAGGTTTTAGTTATAGTGGAAGAGATATGATAGATGAGGAAGGGTTAGTAAAGATTTCAAAAGTTGTTGATAATACCCCTGAAATCATATCGCCGGAACTTCATGCCCGTATCGCTTTTTATACTGGGTCTATCGCAGGGAATATCTCTAATGTTTGTATAAATCGAAGTGCATTGGAAGAAGTGGGATATTTTAATGAACAAATGAAAATTTCAGCAGATTTTGATATGTGGGTAAGGTTGGCAAAAAACCATGATACCGGGTTTATAAGAGATAAACTTCTCCAGCTAAGGGATCATTCCGGCCAATTGAGCCGGAAAGAAAATTATTATATTAATCATGTAAAAGAAGACTTGCAGGTGTATAAAAATTTGATGAGTTATGTAAGCGAACAACTCGCGAAGGAGGGTAAGGAATTGCTTAGAAACTATAAACTTGTTTTCTATTATACGTTAATGGTAAAAGCGCTTGCTAAGGGAAAGGTGAAAACTGCGCATAAGTTCTATAAGGAACTGTCAAAGGCAGATATTTTTTTTAGCCTAAGTATTGCCTTTTTAAAAGCAAAAACTTTAAAATCCCGCCGGCCCGAATTTTTGAATTTCTATCCTTAGTTATGAAAAGACTTGCCATTATAACAACCCATCCCATTCAGTATAATGCGCCTCTGTTTAGTTTATTGAACGAACGTGGGCGTGTTTCTATCAAGGTTTTTTACACCTGGGGGAAAGATGTTCTATTAAATAAATACGATCCAGGCTTTGATAGGCCAATCGAATGGGATATACCATTATTAGAAGGGTACGAATATGAATTTTTAGAAAACTCTGCTAAAAAAAAAGGTTCAGACCATTATATGGGTATAGTCAATAACGATATTATTCAAAAGGTGGAATCATGGAGACCTAATGCGGTATTGGTTTATGGCTGGAAATTTCACAGTCATTTAAAAGTGATGAGGCATTTCAAGAATAAAGTTCCCGTATGGTTCAGGGGCGATTCTATCTTATTAAACGAGAAAAAAAATATTAAAAGTGGTTTAAAAAAAATTTTATTAAAATGGGTGTACAGGTATATTGATATTGCTTTTTATACCGGGACTAATAATAAAATATATTTTGAAAAAAATGGATTGAAGCACAACCAATTAATTAAAGCATTTCACGCGGTTGATAATACAAGATTTTATAATACAGCAAACAGGTATTCCGATGGCGCATTAAGCATGAGAAATGAACTCGGAATTAAAAGCAACGATTTCGTTTTTTTATTCGCGGGTAAATTAATACCAACAAAAGACATTCGTAACCTTATTAAAGCATTCAAAGGAATTACAAAGGAGCATGTTCATTTGATAATAGTTGGCAATGGCCCTGAAGAAGATAAATTAAAAAATAATTTTAGAAATTTTAAAAATCTTCATTTCCTTGATTTTCAAAACCAGGCTATGATGCCGGTGATTTATCAATTGTGTGATGTTTTTATATTGCCCTCAATTGGTGAAACGTGGGGCCTGTCTATTAATGAGGCGATGGCAGCAGGCAAGGCTATCTTAGCGAGTGATCAGTGCGGAGGTGCAATTGACTTGGTTCTTGACGGCGAAAATGGCTATATTTTCAAAGCCGGTGATATTGACGATCTTATTTTTAGCATGAAAA
>JALZAJ010000201.1 GCA_030948465.1 Bacteroidota bacterium | reverse complement strand
TACTTTTGCACCCCGTTTAGAATTTCTGTGTTTTGTCTCTACGGTTTCTTTGTAAAACATATTACCCATAAGGCTCCATAAGTTCTCCGTCAGTTCGGAGGCGCCGGCAGGGTGTAAAAATAAATTTTTAATAAAATGCCAAAGGTTAAAACCAACTCCAGCGCCAAGAAGCGCTTTAAAGTAACCGGAACCGGTGAAATTACATTTCAAAAAGCTTACAAGCGACACATCTTAACAAAAAAGACAACCAAGCGTAAACGCAGTTTGCGTAAAAAAGGGTTAGTTAGCGATGCTAACAGGCCTTTTGTAATGAGGTTGCTCAGGATGAAATGATACTCCTAACCCCTAAAGGGACAAATGCAATCTCTAAGAGTTAAAAAAATTAGCCGGCTTAAACGGTAACAATTAAAAATAATAACAATGCCACGTTCAGTAAATGCAGTTGCTTCAAGAGCAAGAAGAAAAAGAATTCTTAAAGCTGCTAAAGGATATTATGGTAAGCGGAAAAACGTTTATACCGTTGCGAAAAATGTAATGGAAAAAGGAATGACCTATAGTTATGTGGGTCGTAAACTTAAGAAGCGCGAATACCGTGCTTTATGGATCGCCCGTATCAATGCTGCCGTAAGAGCAGAAGGAATGAACTACAGCCAATTCATTCACAAGCTTGCAGAAAAAAATATAGATCTTAACAGGAAAATTCTTGCAGACATGGCAATGAACGAGCCTGAAAGTTTCAAGAGCCTTGTTGAGTCAGTAAAATAGTATTTGTATAAATCCAGGTAATAAGTGGATATAAAACAATTTCATTAATTAAGTATAAAACCGTTTCCATCAGGAAGCGGTTTTTTTATTTGCATGAATTCAGCATTCAACTACATTTGTAAAATTTATTTAAGACCCATACATATTAATGACCAATTCGTATAATGATCTCGTTCACCAAACTTTCAATTTTCCGCAGGAAGATTATGACCTTAAAGACGATTATCTCCAGTATAATGGAGTGGATATAAAAGCGTTGATCGATAAATACGGGACGCCGTTAAAACTTACCTTTTTGCCGAAGATCGGCATGCAGATTAATAAGGCAAAAAAAATGTTTGCCAATGCATTTAAAAAGCATAAGTATGATGGGGAGTATTATTATTGCTACTGTACAAAAAGCTCTCACTTTTCTTTCATTGTGGAAGAAGCGCTTGAGCATAATATACATCTCGAAACCTCCTATGCATACGACATTGAGATCATCAACAAGCTTTACGAAGGGAAAAAGATAACTAAAGATATTTTTGTCATTTGCAACGGCTTCAAGCAAAAACCTTACATAAGCAGGATCGCCAGGTTATTAAATACCGGCTTTAAAAATGTGATACCCGTGCTTGACAATAAAGAGGAGCTGGCTGCCTATCGCAAATCAGTGAGGGTGCCTTTCAATATCGGAATAAGAGTTGCAGCGGAGGAAGAACCTACTTTTCCTTTTTATACCTCACGGTTAGGCATACGTGCAAAAGATATTCTTGAATTTTATGTGGATGAAATAGAAGGAAATGAACACCGGTTCCAGTTAAAAATGCTGCACATCTTTTTGAACAAAGGAATTAAAGACGACATCTATTACTGGAGCGAACTCAATAAGATCATCAACCTGTATTGCCAGCTTAGAAAAATTTGCCCGGAACTCGATTCCATTAACATTGGCGGCGGCTTTCCGATAAAGCATTCCCTGGGGTTTGATTATGATTACCAGTTTATGATCAATGAGATCGTGCGCAACATTAAAGTTGCCTGCAAAAGAACCAAAGTTCCTATGCCTAATATTTTTACTGAGTTTGGAAGTTATACCGTTGGCGAAAGCATGGCGCATATTTACAGCGTGATCGGGGAGAAGAAGCAAAATGACCGCGAAACGTGGTACATGATTGATTCATCTTTTATTACAACTTTGCCCGATACCTGGGGAATAGGAGAAAAGTTTCTCATGCTCCCAATTAATAAATGGAATGAAGAATATCAAAGAGTAACTCTTGGTGGCATCACCTGCGACAGCCACGATTATTATGATTCCGAAGAGCATATAAACGAAGTCTTTTTACCCAAGGTTGGCAATGGTGAACCACTTTATTTAGGCTTTTTTCATACGGGCGCTTACCAGGACCAGATCAGCGGATATGGTGGAATTAAGCACTGCCTTATTCCTTCGCCAAAGCATATAATTGTAGATAAAGATAAAAACGGCAAACTAATAGATTGGGTATATGCGAAGGAACAAACCGCCCAAAGCATGCTGAAAATATTAGGATATAAATAAATAAAAAAACCTCCCGTTTAGGAGGTTTTCTCGTTCTCATGCTGCTCAATAATTAACTAATTGCAATTTCCTTGGGCTGAATTTTTACTTCTTCTTTTTTAGGAAGGCTCAGGGTAAGAATACCGTTTTCATATTTGGCATGGATGTTTTCCGCTTCAATTTTTTCATCTAAAGTAAATGATCTTTTAAATGATTGAAGACTGAATTCTTTTTTGATCTGCTTTTTGTTTTCATCTTT
>JALZAJ010000406.1 GCA_030948465.1 Bacteroidota bacterium | reverse complement strand
CAGCTTATACCAATTGCAGGGCAGTTTATTACTATTTGGATCAGTATAAAATTTGTTGAACATTTCGGCAGGTTCAGTCTGCCACATCATGCTGCAACCGTGTTCATCCCTTTCATTTATTTTCCTTATCTCGGCTATTCTGATAAGGAGAGATATGCCGGTATTGTTGCCGTAAAAAATTATAAAAAAAGTGCTTCACGGGAATGGATAGACGCAGCAGCCTTTGCCATAGTGGCGGCAACCCTTATCCGCACTTTTGTTTTTGAATCGTATGCCATTCCTACGCCGTCAATGGAAAAGAGCTTACTTGTAAATGACTATCTTTTTGTGAGTAAATTAAGTTATGGCCCAAGGATTCCCAATACACCTTTGGCTTTGCCTTTTATGAGTAATACGATTTTAAACACAGGCGCTAAATCGTATGTTGAATGGATTCACATTCCATACACACGTTGGTTTGCCAGCCCCATACAGCGCAATGATGTAGTCGTTTTCAATTTCCCAGTAAACGATACACTGATAAACGATGAAGAAAATTTTGGCTCCAAAGTCACCTATTACCAGGAGATACACAGGAGAATGATGGCAGAACAAATCTCTGAAGCGGAAGCCCGGCAAAGGGTTCAGGATCAGTATGGAGATATGATCATAACCCGGCCGGTTGATAAAAGAGAAAATTTTATCAAAAGATGCGTTGCAATTTCCGGAGATACCCTGCAAATAAAAAACAGGATCGTGTACATAAATAATGTTGCCGAGCCGCTACCCGAATTCCATGAGTTTAATTATGAGGTTTCTACTTCTGCGCCTCTTGACCCTGATGAGTTAAGCAACATAGACATTCAATATGTGGATGACCCGAATAAAAACCAGGTGTATCAACTTCAAAATAATTTATACGAAATAGGGCTCACCGACGGAGAACTGGCTTCGCTTAAAATGCTGCCGATGGTAAAAGATATAAAGCTTGCGGCGCTTCGGCCAATGGATAAAAGCCCTTACCTTTTTCCATTTGAAGGCGTTGGAACAGAAACCTGGACAACAGATGAATATGGCCCCATCTGGATTCCGCAAAAAGGCAAAACAATACAATTGACTCCCGGCAATATTTCATTTTATAAACGTTGCATAGATGAATACGAAGGCAATAAATTTGAACAAAAAGACGGGCAGTATTTTATAAATGATAAGCCAGCAACAAGCTATACTTTTAAAATGAATTATTACTGGATGATGGGAGATAACAGGCATAACTCGCTTGACAGCCGCTTCTGGGGATTTGTACCGGAAGATCATATAGTAGGTAAAGCTTCTTTGATATGGTTCAGCCACAATAACGGAGTAAGGTGGAACAGGATACTTATGAAGATAAAATAGTTCTTGACTGAAATTAAATGATGTGTTAACAAAGTGAACCTGTTTGTTCAAGGCATACCAGGTTCTATCCAAAGAGGGTAACATTCTATATGAGTTTTCGATACTTTTTGAATGCTCTGTTCAAGTAATAAGCGCAACATTTTTTTTATTAGAAAGATACCTTCTGATTTCAAACAAATAGGAAGGGCTATTTAATAATAAACTATCCATTTTGTTCTCCTTTAAGAAGAAAGAATCTCTCAGTAAAGCTTAATCAATTCCAAAGCCTTATTTTTTTGGAACGTTTTTATTGTTTATCCGGTGGTTACCCGGCTTTGGACGGTTTTTTCCATTATTTCCTTTACCCTGTATTTTACAATTTTTGTTATTAATGCTAATGGCATTGGTTTATCTATTGGAAATTGAACTGAACCTTTAGCGTTTCTATAAATTGATAATTCTTTTTTAAATACTTCAATAGCCGATGGTGTCGGATAAAAACCAATATGGTTATTATAACCGGCAAAGTGAACCAAATTACCATTGAGAGTAAACGTCGGAATACCATAGCTGATCTTCTCTTCTGCGCCGACGCAGCGTTACTGATCGTTGATCGTATCTGCTGCAAGATCTCCTGCGTTTCTTCAGGAAAGCCCGCGATATAATTATCGATGCTGTCCGGGTAATTTGCTGCCATAAAATTTTATTTAATTTTTGAGATTTTTTAGGAGTGCAGTCTTCGGTGATAATCGCATTCGGGCTATAGCCGTGGTTTGTGTCTCACGAACCACTTTTAATAGTTCATTTTTATAGCATGTTATTTTTTCATCTAATCAAAATAACGATAAGACTAATTTAAAATTTATTGTCCAGGTTGTCAACAAAAAATACTTAGGATTAAAGAAGCCTTTTGGATGCAGGTTTATCATTTTAATTATGCAGTGGCAACAAATATTTCTAGTTCCGCATTGTTCCAATCTTTGCTTCGTGCATCATAAATTTCAAAGTCGTAAGAATACTTTCTGTCTATTTTTGCATTCCATATTTCTATCCAGGCATTAGCGATACAATCCGGCATTTTTCCTTTGGCAAGCAGCGTGGTGTACTCATCTGCAGGTATGAACAAGGTTGTCAGGCTATTTGGTGTTTCCGTACCGGCTTTTACCTTGCACCCAATGAAGTATGAAAAAGGCATAGTGTAGTCGCCTTCGTAATCAAAATAGACTGCATAAATATCATCGCTTAATTTGCCTGGTATCTGTTCTATGATATTTCCGGTTTCGAATTTCTGCCATAAACTTCCGCAATCGATATTTGATTGGCCGCCTTCATTTGTCGTTTTTTTATCCATCCGGAGTCCAATTAATGTAAACTCCATAATTTTTGTTTTATGCATGTAATTTATTTTTTAAAATACTCGGTTGAGATGATCATTATGGTTCAGCCGAAGTTAATCCCAGTTTATTGTACGATGAGTTTTATAGGTAAGAATTTGTGAGTTGTCGAAATTTCCGCGATGCAGAAAGAAAGAATGTCTGCGTCAGAGTAGGTTCTCATAGCCACGCAAGTTTTATGTCAAACAAATCTTTCAAAGCGCGCCGTGCCGCATAGTAGCCGCAAATGCCATGAACCCCGCCACCCGGAGGAGTTGATGAAGAACAAACATAAACACTTTTTGCAGAAGTGCGATAGGGTGAAAGCCGTAAAACGGGTCGCGTAAAAAGCTGGCTTAATGAAGCAGCTCCTCCGTTTATATCGCCTCCAATATAATTGGGATTATAGGCTTCCATATCATGAGTGTTCATCACGTGGCGTGCAAGAATACAATCTTTGAAGCCAGGAGCAAAACGCTCCACCTGCTTTTCAATTTCGTCCGTCATGTCGATTTGTGAACCGTTCGGAACATGGCAATAAGCCCAGGCAGTTTGTTTACCCGCCGGCGCTCTGGATATATCAACTACGCCGGGCTGCACAAATAAAACAAAGGGCTTATCAGCGTGCTTATTTTGTGCAATCATCGCTTCGCTATGGCAAATTTCGTCTATGCCTCCACCGATATGAACCGTCGTGGCAAGTTTACATTTGGCATTTAAAAAAGGAACCGGCTGAGATAACGCCCAGTCCACCTTAAATATACCGGCACCATATTTATATTTTTTCAATTGCCACTTATATAAAGTTGAAAATTGTTCACCGGCTATTGAAAGTAATTGTGACGGTGTTACGTCAAGTAATACAGCCCGCGAAGAGGGTAATTGCTCTAAAGAAGTTATCATATTACCGGTTTGTATTTCGCCACCTGATTTTATAAAAGAAGCTGCCAGCGCATTAGTGATTTGTTGCGCTCCGCCTTTTGGTAAAGGCCAGCTCGTGACATGGGCAAGTATGTTAAGTACGATCGCCATGGAAGACGTGGTAAGATTTGTGAGCGGAAGCATGGAATGGGCGCCCAAGCCTGCAAAAACGGATTGAGCTGCATGTGTTTTAAAATTTCGTTTTGCAAAATGACTAACTGAACTGAGTGCATAGTATGCAAATTTCGCTTTAGCATTTGAAGGAGCGCTTACATGCAGGGGACCTAAAAAGGCTGACCGCTCAGAAGGCCATTCTTTTACCAGGGATGAAAAGATTCTTCGGTAAATCTCCTCGTCCTTCGCGAATTGTGCAGCAGTTGTTTCTATACACGATTGAATCGCAACGGCCGAACCATCATCAAAAGGATGGGCAATGGCATATTCAGGCTTTAAATATTCAAGGCCAAACTGCTCCAGATTCAACTGGTTGAAAACAGGAGAATCTGCTGCAAGCGGATGAACGGCGGAACACACATCATGCAAAAAGCCAGGAAGCGTTAATGCGGCGGAACGCATACCGCCGCCTAAAACGTCTTTGCCTTCGATAAGCAAAACAGCAAGCCCTGCACGTTGCATGGTGATAGCTGCACCAAAACCATTCGGCCCCGAACCCACTACGATGGCATCATACTTTGTGTTCAATGCTGCTATTTTTAATTATGTTATTACACAGCAAAAATCAATCTTATTTTTTGAAGCGAAAATTAATCCCACCACACTCTTTAGTAACTTTCCGGAACGAAATTTTATTAAGATATTATATGATTTTTCTTTAAAATGGATTTCGAAAACGATATTGATAACGAATCACAGGTGGCGCCTGGTGAGTTGGATAGCCGGCCAACCTACTGGCTTACCCGTTATCTTATTCTTCGCCTGCTCGGAATAATTTATGCAGTGGCTTTTCTTGTATTGATTAATGAAATTGTTCCATTGATTGGCGCCGATGGGCTGCTGCCTGTGGGCATTTATTTAAAGCAGGTTGCCAATGCACTTGGGTCAACCGGTGCCGGCTTTATTCGTCTGCCATCGCTCTTTTGGTTCGGTCATTCTGATGCCACCTTACTTATCGCCGCGTGGACAGGCTTCGCACTTTCCTTAATGGTAATTGCCGGCTATACCAATGCGCCGTTGCTTGCGATTCTCTGGTTTCTTTATATGTCTTTTGTTCATGTGGGGCAGGAATGGTATGGGTTTGGATGGGAAATCCAGCTTGATGAGACCGGGTTTCTTGCGATCTTCCTTTGTCCTTTGATTGACATGCGTCCATTTCCAAAACGTGCGCCTCCATTTTCAATTATTGTTTTGTTTCGCTGGCTCATTTTCCGGCTTATGCTGGGTGCGGGGTTGATCAAGATCCGCGGAGATGAAATATGGCGAAACGCAACGGCTCTTTATTATCATTTTGAAACACAGCCAATTCCCGGTCCATTAAGCAGATGGTTTCATTTTCTGCCACGGGGAGTCTTAAAAGCGGGTGTTTGGTTCAATTGGCTGGCCGAACTTGTGGCGCCGTGGTTCGTATTCTGGCCGCGTCTTGCCCGGCAGATCGCTGGCTCAGTGATCGTATTATTCCAGGTAACTCTTATTCTTAGCGGCAATCTTTCTTTTTTAAACTGGCTCACCATTATTCCCGCGCTGGCCTGCTTCGATGATGGTTTTTGGGCCCGGCTTCTTCCGGGCAAACTTGTAAGACAGGCGCGGGTAGCTGCTCAAAATGCAGTTCCATCGCGGTCTATGTTAACCACTGCCTGGGCGGTAACAGCTATTGTTATATTACTTAGCATCCGCCCCGCATTAAATATGCTTTCTTCCACCCAAATAATGAACACTTCGTTTGACCCGCTGGAACTCGTGAACACGTATGGTGCATTTGGAACCGTGGGGCAGGAACGCCCGAATGTGGTTTTTGAAGGAACCATGGATGAGAACCCTAATGATAGCTCAAACTGGAAACCTTATATCTATAAAGGGTTGCCTGTGTCTCCTGCCAGGCGTCCGCCGCAGATAGCCCCTTATCAATTGCATTTAGATTGGCAAATGTGGTTCGCTTCTATGGCCTCGCCTGATGAATATCCGTGGACGTTTAACCTCGTATGGAAACTCCTTCATAATGATGCGGGCACCGTAAGTCTTTTTGCCTTCAATCCATTTCCCGGCAAGCCGCCAAGGTATATCAGGGCTGTGTTGTATCGCTATATGTTTGCCAGGCCAGGTAATCCCAAGAGGCTTTGGTGGAATCGTGAGCGAATCGGTCTTTGGCTTCCGGCAATGTCAATCAACGATCCAAACCTAACCACTCTTCTCAGGAGTGAGGGCTGGATCCCATGAACGAAACGTTGGGTCTTGAGAGAGTAAAATTTACTTTACGGGCCTTAATGTAATCCGGTAAATCATAAAACACTTGGTGGTTCTGCGTGATAGTTCGGGAATTATATCCATACGGCGGGCTTTACAGCATCAAGTACCTGCGAGGGCATTTCGAATGAACGTACATGCAACAACGAAAGCGGTGACACGTGGAGTATATATGATATTACCGGCCATCTTATCTACGCTGAGAAACCGGCTTGGATACCGGGAGCAGAATTATTCTTTCAGAAAAGATGATAAAACATTTGTACCGGTTGACCAGTTTGCTCAGTTTGAAGAAAGTTTAGTTTCCTCCTTCGGAGAGGGAGGTAATTTCTCAAAAATTAATCTTTACAAAAAATAAACAACCC
The DNA here is from genome assembly GCA_030948465.1 of Bacteroidota bacterium. Lineage (GTDB taxonomy): Bacteria > Bacteroidota > Bacteroidia > Chitinophagales > Chitinophagaceae > Ginsengibacter. Next base: position 2,255 of record JALZAJ010000406.1, on the reverse strand, counting down.
TTTACTCTAAATTTGAGGAATGAACCCGGAAGAATTAAAAAATCTGCAGGCTCCGCTCAAACAAAAATACCGTGAGGATGCTCTCGATCTCAGGGACTTTAGGTGTTTCGAAGAAAGCACCCGTTGGCTTCAAATCTATTCGATTACATTTCTTTATTCATGCAGATATCAAAGATGAACAACTTGCTTCTCTTTCAAAACTTACAGAAAGATATTGCGTGGTCTATCAAACTTTATGCAGTGGGGTCAATATAGATACATACTTCAAAACAGAGTAGAATGTATCGTAAACTCAGTAGCTTCCAGCTAGCATTTTTTTTACAAACAAAAAAACTATTTTCTAAACCTCATCAGCATCATACACGATTACTTTTGCCCATAAGTGCCCATAGTTTTTAATAAAACCCTGGTGAATAGCATGGTCCTGGTAAACTTTCTGCCCGGCTTCATCATCAAAAAACATAAGTTCAGATACATGCCAACTCGCATCTACAACATCTCTTTTTTCAGTACTCGCGGGTACGCCTACATGTAGTTTACGAACGGTTTCAATCTTTGATAAAGTTTTCACTCCTTCAACTAATTGATTCCTGTCTTCAATAGATTCCGGATTTTTTAACCAGAAAAATACATGATGCACTAACTGTTTTTTATCATCTGCAGATTGAAGTGGCGACGCCTTAAGCGCACTTACTGCGGCAAGTGTAACAGCAGTTCCTAAAAAAGTTCTGCGTTTAATTGAATTCATAACAGCTTATTGAGAAATTAAAAAATAAAATGACATTTTTTCAAAAGCCCCACGGGAATACCCGGGCTTGCCCTACAATTTTAAGTCGACTTTTTTTACTGTGTTAACCGCCGAGTAAATAGCATCAATAATTTTTAAATCCTTTACAGCTTCTTCGCCATCTACCGGTACTACAGGCTTATCGCCATCCAGGATAATGCCCGCCATGTTATCCATCTGAACGGTTTGATGTGTAACAACCGGTTGATCTATTTCACCTTTATCAGTGCGGCCGCGGATAGGACCATAGCCGGTTGCCGGATATAGTTCAGCATAGCCTTTATCGCCATCCAGGAAAAAGCGATCCAGGTTATTCATGCTGTAAGTTGACAGGCAGGAAGCAACGGCACCTCCCGGAAATCCTAATTGAAATTGAATGGTTTCGTCAACGCCTTCCTTAAACTTCCCGGGATTATTTTTCGTTTCCTCTGCAGTAACCCACACCGGATCTTCGCCAATCATGTACCGCGAACCATTGATAGAATAAATACCTATATCCATTAAAGATCCACCACCGGAGAGTTGCTTGTTCAACCTCCATTGATTTGGGTCGCCAATAATAAATCCTGATAGCCCCTGGAAAAATAACACCTTTCCAAAATCTCCTGCCTTTCGCATCCGGATTATTTCAAGTGTATGAGGCTCAAAGTGCATCCGGTAACCTACGAGCAATTTTACATTTGCCGCTTTACAGGCATCTACCATTTCCTGCCCCTCGCGGGCATTGACCGCCATTGGCTTCTCGCAAATAACCTGCTTCCCCGCTTTGGCTACACGTATCACCTGGTCATGATGAAGGGCGTTGGGAGTAATTACATATACTGCGTCTATGTCAGGATTGTTTTTAATGTTATCAAAATTTTCATAGTTGTAACAGTTCTTTTCCGGGATGTTGTACTTGCTCTGCCACGCTGTAATTTTAGAAGGTGTGCCGCTGATCACTCCTACAAGTTTCGCCCGTTTACACGATTGCATAGCCTCTGCCACGCGGGTTCCATAACTGCCAAGCCCCATAATGGCTACCCTCAGTATGGCTCCATCAGAGCTACCGGAACTGGTGTTACAACTTAGAGAATTGTATTGATTTAAAAAAGGCATCGTAATAAATGGAACGGTAAGTTTTTGCAAAAAGCCACGACGTGAATTCATAACAGAATATTTTTTATGTAGTGTAAAAAAGAGCCCGGAGTGTGCGTGATAAAATAAGAATATTTCCTAAAACTTACCGCAATATCCTGCATTTTTTTTATTCATTACAAATATAAATAGAACCCTGCGCTGTTGCAAAACTCCGCATTGGGGAAATTATTTTTAAAGTTTAATAAACGCAGAATCGTTTCGCCTGATGTATGCATTCAATTTGAGCCAGAACGTTTTCAAAATAAATTACCTGGAATTAAAATGCTTCGATTTTTTTTATGCATCAAAAATGGATTTAAATTGTATTGCAATTCTTACTCCATTGATT
>JALZAJ010000176.1 GCA_030948465.1 Bacteroidota bacterium | reverse complement strand
TTTTAAATTAGTAGTGACAAAAAATTTATTCACTTAAAACAAGAACCATGAACAAAGTTAATCAACTGAATTTTGCGGGACAAACAATTAATTGCGGCTTGGATGCCCACAAAACAAATTGGAAAATTAATGGACGTATGGATGATATGGAAATAATAAGCTTTAGTCAAAACCCAGACCCTGGGTTGCTAAAAAAGCACATGGATAAAAATTATCCGGGTGCTAAAATAAAAGTGGTATATGAAGCAGGATTTTGTGGATTTGGTATTCAAAGATCCTTACAAGAGTTAGGGATAGAATGCATCGTAGTTAATGCGGCCGATATTCCCACCACTGATAAGGAGCGCAAACGTAAAGATGATAAAAGAGATGCCCGTAAATTAAGCCGGGAATTGGCTGATGGAAGTTTAAACACCATTTATGTTCCGCAACAGTCAATGGAACACGCCCGTTCCCTGGTACGTCAAAGATCAAGACTGGTAAAAGATCAGACCAGGTGTAAAAACCGCATTAAACATTTACTGATGTTTAGCGGGCTGGCCATAAAGAGCGCAGAGGAGCGATGGAGTCAAAAATATATTAATGAATTGCTTCAGTTGGATTGCGGCAGCCAGGAATTAAAGTTAGCCTTATACCTGGCAATTGAGGAGTATAAGCAAATACGTAAGGTATTAAAAGAGGCAACCGTTTTTATAAAAAATCTATCGAAACAGGAACCTTTTGGGCAAGTACAAAAGAATCTTCAAAGCATCCCTGGGATAGGCGTTATTAATGGAATGGTGATACAAACGGAGCTTATGGATATAGAACGATTCAAAACATTAGACAGCCTTTGTGATTATGTTGGTTTAGTGCCTGACATAAGCAGCAGCAACGATATTACTAAAGTAAAAGGCATTACCCACCGGTGCAATGGATTTGTACGCGAAGCTATCATCGAAAGTAGCTGGACCATGATGCGAAAAGATCCTGCAATGTTGATGAAGTATAAAGAATATAGAAGAAGAATGAAAGAGAACAAAGCCATTATAAGAATAGGAAAACATTTATTATCGAGAATAAGACATGTGTGGAAAAACAAAATAAAATATGAAATGGGTGTAGTAGCATAGGAATAGGTTTTTTAGGCATAAAGGCTTCAAAAGTAATTTCTATCAAAAAAGGTTTGGCAAAAACCAAACCTTTGAAAAACGAATTACTTCGTCAGCCGCCGGATTTATTCCTCAGCAGGTTGCTCCTCAGCAGCGCCTGCTTCTGCTTCAACCCGGCAAACTAAAGTTACAATTGGTTAAACAAAAAATATAAGTTCTTTTTAAGGTGCCGAATCGTTTAGGAGTCCTGCAGCGCTTATTCCTTTTAAAAAAAAGGGGGAATAAAAAGTCTGTTCTTTGCCGAAGGTTACAGGCACCTTATTTATAAACTAAATGAGACATTGCAGCATTTTCAGTAACCCTGAAAAAAGTCTGTTGATTGAAGGATGCTTATATAATTTTTGGGTAACTATAAAAATAAAAACAATGGCTTAACAAGAACCGAAAATATTTTCCTGGCCTCATGCAGCTTTCTTTCATCATAGAAGGTTTCCATGGGATGTCCAAATGGTGCATTGCAATCACTTTCTTTTGAACATTTAGGCCGGTTCCGGCCTTTTCAGTACTGCCTAATAATATCCTTATTTCGCCGCTATTCATTTTGCGAAACAATTCTGGCTTTTGCCTGTCCGTCCAGTCATGTATGAAAGTGATTTGATTAGCAGGTATTGAAAAATCAGTTATCAACTTATTTTTCAACGCATCATAAATATTAAACGCATCCGGTTTCGGTGTACCAATATCACTGAAGATAATCTGCGTTCCTTTTTGCTCATTACTTAAGTGGTATAACTCCGAAACTTTTCTTGCACGAACATTTACTTTATGATTGGGATGGTCTTCATAAATGAATGGATTAATCAGCCGCATATCTGCCGCCATCTTTTTGGCATAGTTGGTAGCAATCAATATTCTGCCTTTATCTTCTTCTTTAGTTAGCGGAAGCCTGCCAATTAAATCAGCATTGCCGGTTTTAGCAAATGCCATTAGCTTTTTAGTGAACTCTTGTTGGTCTGGTGTAGGCGGAATATTTATTAATTGCTCGTGCAATTCAGGTTTATCCAAATTAATATGCCGGGCGGTCTTATAATCGGTGATTTCATTGTAGAACAGGGCAAGCTCAGGG
>JALZAJ010000163.1 GCA_030948465.1 Bacteroidota bacterium | reverse complement strand
GCCAGCTAAAAAATAAGATAGCCGCCACAAATAACGGGTAAAAGAAAAAATGAGAAAAAGCGTAAAGGCCCAGTAAAAATTTATGCACGCTTTTATAATATTTACTGGTTGTGTAATGCCGGGCTTTCTGCCGCTTCCATTGTTTCCAGGAAGCAGCAGGGCTGGACAATGTGAATGCATCTTTATCAATTATTATGGCTGTATTCGATTTTGTTGCGGATTTATTTATAAAAAGATCATCATCACCGCCTGGAATGTTATTGTGGGAAGAGAATCCTTTGTGCCGGAAAAAAATTGATTTTTTATAACTAAGATTTCTTCCTACACCCATATAGGGCAAGCCGGCAAGAGCATACGAAAGATATTGCAACGCGGTATGAAATGTTTCCCATCTTACCAGCTTATTAAATAGTCCTTTCTTTTTATGCAAGGCACCGTATCCTAAAACAATCTCCGTTCCATCGCGGTAACCATCCTGCATTTTCTCTATCCAAAATTCGCTTGCAGGTACACAATCAGCGTCTGTTAACAGAACGATTTCATGCTTTGCCGTTTTAATTCCAATGCTCAGGGGAAATTTTTTCCCCTGGATAAACCGCGCTTCCTGCTTGAGTTCTACCAACTGCAATTGCTTATAAATTCTTTGATATTCTTCAAGAATATATTTGCTCTCATCAAACGAATTATCATTTATTACAATTACCTCGTGAGTGGTGCTATACTTTTGCACCAACGCGCCTAAAAGATTTTTTGATAAATTTTCTGCTTCATCTTTTGCACAAATTATTACTGAAACAGGATGTGTTTGAGTAACTGTTTTTGATTGCTGTTCAAAAAAAACAAGTCGCGCAAAAAAAAAGGAATAATAAAAAAGCTGGATCAAAGTAATCAGGCAAAACGAAATAAAAATTAATTCTTTCCAGCGAAGCGTTAGTTCCGGCACATGCATAATCGGCAAAAATAAGTGACTTGGATTGATTTTGTTTTTTGTTCTTTTCAGGAAACGGAAGCAGCATTTATTCACAGAATGTGTTGATTAAATACTTTTCTTACAACTATATTTGCCATCCTTTAAACAAATGCCGGAGATATTTTTATGGCTGTTCTGCGATTTGAACTTCAAAACACGGATGCGAATTCTAAGGCGCGGGCCGGAAAGATCACCACAGACCACGGGGAGATTCTAACGCCCATATTTATGCCTGTAGGCACGTTAGGAAGCGTGAAAGCGGTCAGTCAAAAACAATTAATTGACGATGTAAAAGCCCGGATCATTCTTGGGAATACCTATCACTTGTACCTGCGCCCCGGGCTCGAAGTATTGGAAGCGGCCGGCGGTTTACACAGGTTTATGGAATGGAATAAATCGATATTGACTGACAGCGGCGGCTACCAGGTATTTTCGCTTAGCGCTACCCGTAAGTTAACCGAGCAAGGTGCCCTATTTCAAAGTCATATCGATGGAAGTAAACACCTGTTTTCTCCTGAGATTGTAATGGATATTCAAAGGATAATCGGTGGAGATATTGTTATGGCTTTTGATGAATGTCCCCCAGGAGGAAGTGAACATACCTATGCGAAAGCGTCTATGGAACTAACCCACAGATGGCTTGAGCGGTGCTTTGAACAGTTCAATAAAACAGTTGATAAATATGGTCATACCCAGAATTTATTCCCTATCGTACAGGGCGGAGTTCATCATGATCTCCGCAAAATTTCCTGTGAATACATTTCTTCAAAAAATGCAACAGGCAATGCTATCGGCGGTTTGAGTGTTGGCGAGCCTATAGAAACGATGTATGAGATATGCGAACTGTGCTGTGATAATCTGCCGGTAAATAAACCAAGATATTTAATGGGAGTAGGAACTCCATGGAATATCCTGGAATGCATTTCTTTAGGCATTGATATGTTTGATTGTGTAATGCCTACCCGTAACGGAAGAAATGCAATGCTTTTTACAAGCAATGGCGTGGTAAATATTGATAACAAAAAATGGGAAAAAGATTTCTCACCTATTGATGATGGAATTGATTGCGAAGTGAGCAACACTTACAGCAAAGCATACCTGCGGCATCTGATAAAAGCAAAAGAAATTCTTGGCCTGCAAATCGCCAGCATTCATAACCTCGCCTTTTACCTTGACATCGTAACTAAAGCACGCGAAAAAATTATTACAGGAAATTTTTCCCAATGGAAAAATGAAATGATAGACAGGTGGCGTCAAAGATTATAAGATGCCATGTCTTTTCATCGAAATGCAAAAGAAAATAGCGATGACTGCATTCGTCAAGTGCAACTTTCATTGATGCATTCAGAATTTCGGAATAAATTTTTTATCTCATCTTTGCAGGAATTTTACGAACAATATTAAAGTGGCATAAAACGTCTTATCTCCGATCATTAAATTCCAACTTATGATAAAGCGATTCCTCCTGTTTTTATTTATTTTTTGTGTACATTTTTCTTATGCCCAGCAAAATAATCTTGAAATAAAGGGCACCGGCGCTACACTTTACTTAGAGCATATTATTGCTCCCAAAGAAAATTTCTACAGCATCGGCAGAATGTACAATGTGCCTCCTAAAGACATCGCAGAGTACAATAATTTACAATTTGAAAATGGATTAAGTATAGGACAAACTATTAAAATTCCACTCACAGAAAATAATTTTTCTCAAACGGAATCATCAGAGGCGAACGTGGCGATGGTGCCGGTGTATCACTCGGTGGAGCCTAAAGAAGGTTTGTATAGAATAAGCATGACTTATAACAAAGTGCCTTTGAATTCTATAAAAAAATGGAATCACCTCCAGTCAGATGAAGTAAGCGCTGGCGCTCCTTTAATTGTTGGCTATCTTAAGGTTGATAAAGAGCAGTCTCCGCTTGCTCTTAAGAGTATAGCGCCAGACATGAGTGCAGCAAACGTTCCAAAAAAAGCTGACAATGTTCCACCTGTTGAGCCCGATATAACGCCCGATAAATTGCCGCCGGTTAGGAATCCTGATGCTGAAAAGGAAGAGACAAAAAGTGCAACTCCTGCGGAAACGACGCAGCAGCCTAAGATGACAGTTAAGGTCAATACAAAAAATAATACTAATTTTTCGGGTGGATATTTTAAGAAATTATACAACGTTCAGGTGGAAAAAAAATCGCCGGTAAGTGAGGCTGGCAGCGCGGGTGTATTTAAATCAACGAGTGGATGGCAGGATGGAAAATATTATTGCTTTAACAATGATGCTGCGCCTGGAACCATTATTAAGATCACTGAAAATTCATCGGGTAAAAGTGTTTTTGCGAAAGTGCTTGATGCTATTCCCGATATAAAACAGAACGAAGGCCTGGCAATAATTATAAGTAATTCTGCATCCGAAGAATTGGGAACAAATGAAAATAAATTTGACTGTTCTTTGAGCTACGTGAAATGAATTTTTATTTAAACAAATTGAATTTACTTTTTAAAAAGTCTTCATTGCGGGCAGGTCAATTTTCATGTTAGCTACTTATCTTATTAACCTCTCCATCCTCTTAAAAAATCTTCAATGCCCATTTTTGTCTTTCCTTCAAGCTGCAATTCTTTAATTAGAATGTAACCATTTTTGCAGGTGAATTTTAAAAATGATTTGTGATCGGTTATGAAGTTTCCATAACTTTCTTTTACATGCATAACTTCTTTTTCAGCTCTGAATATTTTTAATTTCTTCCCGTTTAATAAAGTAAAAGCTGCCGGGTAAGGAGACAAACCTCTTATTAAATTGAAGATTTCATCAGCAGGTTTATTCCAGTTTATCTTACAGGTTTCCGTAGAAATTTTTGGAGCGTGATGCAACTCCGAACCGACTGCCGGCATTGTTGAAAAGCCGGGTTGAGGTATTTGCTTAAGCTTATTTTCTAATAATTCGTTTAACGTTTTCAACAGTAGTTCTGCGCCAATATCTTTCATACGGTCATGTAATTCTCCGGCAGTTTCATCGTCTCCTATTTCAATTTTTTCTTGTAATAATATATCGCCCATATCAATTTCATGTTTCAGTTTAAATGTAGTTACGCCGGTTTCTTTTTCTCCATTAATGATTGCCCAATTAATAGGTGCTGCCCCGCGGTACTGAGGCAATAAAGATCCATGAAGATTGATCGTGCCCATTGGAGGCATATTCCATACCACTTCAGGGAGCATTCTAAAAGCAACTACGATTTGCAGATCTGCATGCAACGATTTCAATTCATTTACAAAGTCAGGATCCTTTAATTTCTGCGGCTGCAAAATTTTTAATCCTTTTGAAGAAGCAAATTTTTTTATTTCGCTTTCCTTCATTTGCATACCGCGTCCGGCAGGTTTATCAGGAGCCGTTACTATGGCTGCAATTTCATAACCGGCATCCAAAATCTTTGCTAATGATGGAACGGCAAAGTCTGGCGTGCCCATAAAAATAATGCGAATGTTTTTCATGCTAATTTTTCCACTTCTGCTTTATCTATTGCATAAGGTTCATTTATTCAAAATCTTTATAAAGCAAATATTTCTTTCTTATTTTTTTAAAATTGCTCAAAGCCGGCTCCCAGCTTTTTCTTATTTCGCTTTCTGAAATGCCATCTTTTATTTGTTGAATCAAAATATTATTCCCCGCAAGTTGATTGAAGTGCGCAGATTTTAAAAAGAAATTTTCTTTATCGGGAAATAATTTATATGCCTGTATCAGCCATTTTAGCTGAATTTTATTGTCTATTTTTTTTAATACTGCTCCGCTCGTTCCGGAGATATCCCATCCATAACAAACCTGGCCGTTAAATTTAGGATTAGCTGCACCTTCCCGGGGTTTAGGAATAAAAGATACCAAATTTTTAGAAAAAGCCGGATGCCCAAAAATCTGGAAAGGCTTATCTGTGCCACGGCCTTCGCTGATAACGGTTCCTTCAAAAAAACAAGTAGAAGGGTAACAGTAAATTGATTGCATCGAAGGAAGGTTAGGCGATGGCTTTACCGGCAAAATATATTTGCTGTTATGATCATAATGTAAGCACTTGATGATGAGAAAATGAAAAGGAGTATCCGCAGAATTTTCGGCATGCCGGTAATACGAATATTTTTTATTGGATTCATCATTTAACCATTTTTCTCCGGCAATCATCATAGCATATTCACCCACGGTCATTCCATAAACAATGGGCACCGGCTGCATTCCAACAAAGCTTTTAAATTTTGGATCAAGAACAGGACCATCAACGTAAAAGCCATTTGGATTGGGGCGGTCAAGAATAAGCAACGGCTTCGAATTTTCACAGGCCGCTTCAATATAATATTGCAGGGAAGAAATGAATGTGTAAAATCTAGCTCCCACATCCTGTATATCAAATATCATAATATCGACTCCCTTTAAATCTTCCTGCGTGGGTTTATTATGCTTGCCGTAAAGGCTGATCACTTCAACGCTGGTTCTTTTATCAATGTAATTTTCAACATTTGCACCATCATCCGCATTCCCTCTAAAGCCATGTTCGGGGCCGAATATCCTGACGACTTTTATCCCTCTTTTCATTAGCGTGTCTACCAGGTGTGTGTTGCACACCATGGAAGTTTGATTGGCGAAAACGGCCACGGCTTTGCCTTTCAGGAGCGGAACATACACATCCATTCGTTCTGCACCCGGTATAATCTTTTGCTGTGCAATGCCCTGCAGAATTGCGAAAACCAGCAAAAATAGTATGAGAGCTTTTTTTTTCATCGAGAAAATTTCATATATACACTTTATAATTAGAGAGTTGTAAATTTGAAAAATACGATTATATATTTCCCAAAAAGCAACTCATAAAAAAATTTTTTTACTTTTTCAACAGGACATTTATTAGTTACTTTACCTGCATCAGTATTAAAGTAATTCCTGAATTTTTTTTAATTGAATTTACAACCAAAGATTATGACTACAGCAAAAAAAGGTGATTTAGTGAAAGTGCATTATACAGGAAAATTAACTTCCGGCGACCAGTTTGATTCAAGTGCCGGAGGCAGTCCGCTGGAATTTACAGTTGGTGCAGGCCAAATGATCCCTGGCTTTGATGAAGCAATACCAGGAATGAACATTGGCGAAAAAAAACCATTACTATTTCTCCTGAAAAAGGATATGGTGAAAAACTTGAAGAAGCGATCATTGAATTTCCCAAAACAAATATTCCCGCTGATATGAAGTTGGAACCTGGAACTAAATTACAATTACGTAATGAAGCCGGTCAACCTATTCCGGTGATTGTTACCGAAATAAAGGATGATACAGTAATATTAGATGCTAATCACGAATTCGCCGGAAAGGAATTGATTTTCGATATTGAGTTGGTGGAAATAGTAATCCCTTAATCCCCGAAGGGGAAACACACAACCTTTCCGCTTTTTGTATAATAACTTCCGCTTTCAAAATAGTTCCTTCCCCTTCGGGGAAGGGTTGGGATGGGGCTTTTTCCGCAAAGGATTGGAATGGGCTTTCCTAATATTCCATCTTCCGCAAACTTGGCGCCTTAAACCATGTAACCAAAACCACTACTAAAGTCATGGTGCCGCCAATAACCACAGAAGGTATCGTGCCAAAAAGTTTTGCGGTAACGCCACTTTCAAACTGTCCTAATTCATTGCTGGAGTTAACAAACATAGAACTTACACTCATCACCCTTCCACGCATAGAATCCGGTGTTTTCAATTGAGTGATCGTGCCTCTAACGACCACGC
>JALZAJ010000161.1 GCA_030948465.1 Bacteroidota bacterium | reverse complement strand
GAACTGACGAGCAAATATTTTGTAAGTTCAATCGGCCTTTTTGGTTTTATTGTTCGCAATGACTTTAGCAAGGAAATAGCAACATAGATATTATCGTTGATTTTTCCAGGCCTGTTGGAATCGGGTTATTGATCTTGCCGATTACCTCAAACCCCAAATAAACAGGAAAGTTGACCTGGTTTCAAAAAATGGAATCAAAAGAAGTTATTACAAAGTAATAGAACCTGAAATTTTCTATGTCTAACCCTATTCTTTTTTAAGGGGCAACCCCTAAGCTCAACTCCCCTTCCCTAACGGCCAGCCTTTCTTAATATTAAAAGAAATTTTAGTTCCCTTGCCTGGCGTGGATTCTATGGTGACAATACCGCCGTTTCTTTCTACAATTTTTTTTACGGTAGAAAGTCCAATGCCATACCCCGGTTTGCTATCGGTGGCTTGTAAAGGAATTGTTGTAAAAAGGTTGAAAATTTTCTCCTGGTTTTCTTTTGCAATACCAATTCCATTGTCAGTGATGGAAAAGAAATATTGCTGCGGCGCCTCGGAAAAACTGATCTTAATTTTAATTACCTCTTTATCATTGTAATGAATACTGTTGTTGATGAGGTTGCTGAATATCTGATCGAGCTGGATTTTATTCATAGTGATGCTTGAGCCGTCGCGGGGATATTCCAGCTCATATTTTTTATTTGCAGGCAGAAGAGAAAAGATAGATTCAAAGAATGCGGTAATATTAAATTCCTCAATATCACCGGCGTGTTCCCCGCCCTTATAATAAGATAAGATGCCATCAACCAATGCCTGAATTTTGTCCGCCGAGCGTTTTGAAACATTTACAATATCGGCTCCTTCTTTACCAAGCACCTCACTGAACTGCTCATTCAAAATTTGGTTGGCCATCGAAATGCCCGACAGTGGGGACTTTATATCATGAGAAACGATCGAGGCAAATTGCTCCAGTTCTTTATTCCTTATCTCCAGCTCGTCCCTGGTTTTCTGAAGCGCGATAGTTGACCTTCGCATTTCAAGCAATGTCACTACTTGTTTTGATAAAGTTTCCAAAGCACTTATCTGTTCGGCTGATAATTTCCGCGGATGATGATCTATAACGCATAATGTTCCCAGCGCAAAACCCTCTGCATTTACCAATGGCATGCCGGTATAAAAAATTACATAAGGATCATTTGTCACCAAGGGATTATTTGCAAAACGGGCATCTTTCCTTGAATCTTCAACTATTAATGGTTCACCGGGGGAGTTAAGTGCATGAGCGCAAAACGCATATTCTTTTGTTGTTTCCGAGACGGAAACTCCATGGTGCGACTTAAACCATTGCCTGTCTTCATCAATAAAAGTGATCAGCGAAACAGGCGTTTTGCAAATAGTAGCCGCCAACAGGGTAATATCTTCATAATCTTGTTCAGAAAGAGTATCGAGAATATTGTACGATCTTAATGCTTCGAGCCGCGATGTTTCATCGGCAGGCAAGGGACTCGTCATAATTTTAGAAGATTAATCATTTATCTAAAATAATTGTTTTTTTGATAAGGGAATGGTGATACAGATAAATAAAAAATTATTCACCCATCCGGTTGAGAAAATTATTTTAAGGCGTTAAATTTTTCTAATGATAAATAGATAACCCTTCTCTCTCCTGGCATTTAAAAATTAACACAAGTTGAAATAATAAGAATTTAAAAGGAACAACCTGGGATATAATCAGTCATCATTTTCCTGTAAATTCGTATTAATGGAAACCTTAGACATACCAAAATATGTTTTGAATGAGGAGGCGGAGAAAAAAGAAATTCTTCGCCAGTACCGGGCTTTATTACGTGTGCTAAAACCGAAATTAAAGCCAGGCGATAAAGAATTGGTGAGAACTGCTTTTCAAATTGCTGTGGATGCACATAAAACTATGCGGCGTAAAAGCGGCGAACCATACATTTTGCATCCTATTGCTGTAGCGATGATATGCGTGGAGGAAATAGGGCTCGGCGTACGCAGCACCATTTGCGCACTTATGCACGATACAGTAGAAGATACTGATATTACTCTTGATGATGTGCAAAGGGAGTTTGGCAGCGAGATTGCAAAAATAGTGGATGGACTTACCAAAATATCCAATGTGCTTGATGCCAATACATCGCAACAGGCCGAGAATTTTAAAAAAATATTACTTACTCTCACCGACGATCCGAGAGTAATTTTAATAAAGCTGGCAGACAGGCTGCATAACATGCGCACACTCGACAGCATGAAACGGGAGAAGCAGCTTAAAATTTCATCGGAGACCGTTTACGTATATGCGCCACTGGCGCACAGGATGGGATTGTACAATATAAAAACGGAGATGGAAGATCTCGCTATGAAATATATGGAACCGGATAGCTACCGGTATATCGCACAAAAGCTTGATAATACAAAAAGAGAACGGACGCGATATATCAATGATTTCATAAGGCCAATAAAAGAAGCGTTACAACAGGGAAATTTTGATTTTGAAATTCAGGGCCGGCCAAAAAGCATTCATTCTATTTGGAATAAAATGAAAAAGAAAGGAGTTTCTTTTGATGAAGTGTATGACCTGTTTGCCATACGTGTTATTTTGAACTCACCGCCCGAAAGAGAAAAAGAAGATTGCTGGAAGGTCTATAGCCTGGTGACGGATGAATACACTCCGGCGCCGGAACGGCTGAGAGATTGGTTGAGCAATCCCAAAAGTAATGGCTACGAAGCGCTGCACACAACCGTTATGGGCGCACAAGGCAAATGGGTTGAAGTGCAAATACGAACTAAAAGAATGAATGATATTGCTGAAAAAGGATTAGCGGCACATTGGAAATACAAGGAGGGCGCCAATGAAGAAAACCGGTTCGATAAATGGTTTCATCAGATAAGAGATATGCTTGCCAACCAGGATACCAATTCAATAGACTTTCTGCAGGATTTTAAAGTCTCTTTTTTGGCAGAAGAAATTTATGTGTATACACCAAAGGGAGATGTAAAGATGTTGCCTATTGGAGCTTCTGCCCTTGACTTTGCATTCGCAGTGCATACCGCCGTGGGAGAAAAATGTATCGGAGCGAAAGTGAATCACAAGCTCGTTCCTCTTGGCCATAAACTGAGGAGCGGTGACCAAATAGAAATTATTACTTCTAACAAACAAAAGCCTAACAGGGAATGGCTAAAGCTTGTGGTAACTCCAAAAGCAAAGACCAAAATAAAAGATTCGCTAAAGGAAGAAAAAAGAACCATTGCGGAAGAAGGCAAAAATATCCTTCAGCGAAAGCTGGAACATGTAGGAGCTGCCATGAACCAAACGAATCTTGATGAGCTTACTTCTTTTTACAAACTGCCTTCTTCGCTCGACCTGTTATATGAAATTGCTATAAAAAAAATTGACCTTGCCGAGTTAAAAGAATTTTCGGTTTTAGGAGATAAAATTTTTGCGCCAAAAATTATTAAACCTATAGTTGAAGAGAAGCCTGAAACCGATCATAAGAATCAAAATAAAAAAGATACCGAACTTATTATTTTTGGCGAAAGCAGCGATAGGATCATGTACACGCTTGCCAATTGCTGCAAACCTATTCCCGGTGATGATGTGTTTGGTTTTATAACCCAGGGTGAGGGCCTTAAAATCCACCGGACCAATTGCCCGAATGCGGCGAGGCTATTATCAAACTATGGGCACAGAGTGGTCAAAACAAAATGGGTAAAAAATAAAGAGATCTCTTTTTTAACGGGTATAAAAATTATTGGCCTTGATGATGTAGGCGTTATAAATAAAATAACCAATCTTATAAGCGGAACGTTACGCATTAATATAAATGCCTTAACCATTGAAGCAAAAGATGGTTTATTTGAAGGCAATATAAAAGTTTATGTTCATGATAAAGATGAACTCGAAGACCTGGTAAATCATCTGAAGAGCCTGCCAGGTATTGAAAGGGTGGACCGTTACGATACAGAATAATGGACCTCAATAGAATAGTTGCTGCAACATCATTTTTATATTTCATTTTCAAAAAAAATCTATCATTTATCTTCACCGCGAAAATGTATAAACTGCTTCGCCATATATTGTTTTGGTTTGATGCCGAAGACGTGCATTATTTTTCCATGAATTTTCTAAGAATTTTTTGCAAATTTTCTTTTATTAATAATTTTCTTAGAAACAAATTCAGGCCCAAAGAAAAAGCCTTGACCCGAATTTTTTTTGGATTAACATTTTCCAATCCCGTAGGCCTCGCTGCAGGGTTTGATAAAAACGCCAGATACCTTCGCGAGCTTTCAGCTTTAGGCTTTGGCTTTATTGAAATAGGAACCGTAACTCCCTTGCCGCAGAAGGGTAATCCCAGGCCAAGATTATTTCGCTTGCCAAGAGATAAAGCGCTTATAAATCGTATGGGATTTAATAATGAAGGCGCTGCAATAATTGCTGCAAGGCTGAAAACATATCGCGAAAAAAATTTGCAGGAACAGGCACTGAGAAAAAATAAAACGCCCGAAACGAATGATCTTATCATAGGAGGAAATATTGGAAAAAATAAAAACACATTGAATGAGGAAGCCTGGAAGGATTACGAACTTTCTTTTAAGGCGTTGCATCCGTATGTAGATTATTTTGTTGTGAATGTGAGCTCGCCCAATACACCCGGGCTTCGGGATCTTCAGCAAAAAGAAGCTTTAAAAAAAATTCTTACCTATTTGCAACAGCTAAACAATTTGGAAAATATACAAAGGCCATTGCTGTTAAAAATTTCACCCGATTTATCAATGAATGAGCTGGACGATATACTTGAACTTGCTGTAGAAATTAATCTCGATGGCCTGGTGGCTTGTAACACAACAACCAGCAGGGAACTATTGCAATCTTCGAAATATAAAATAACCAAAGCAGGAGCCGGCGGCTTAAGCGGACAGCCATTAAAAGATCGTTCCTCAACCATTACAAAATATATAATTGAAAAAACAGGAAGCAGCATCCCTGTCATAACAAGCGGAGGAATATTTACCGGAAAAGATGCTGTCGAAAAATTTGAACAAGGCGCTTCATTGCTGCAGGTGTGGACCGGCTTTGTTTATGAAGGACCATTTATTGTCAAAAATATTTGTAAAGCATTAATATAAATTTACCATCATAATAAACCACCGGAATGAGTTATTTATTTACATCGGACAGCATTATAAGTTTTTTTATTCTTGTACTACTGGAGATAGTATTGGGAATTGATAATGTAATTTTTGTAAGCATTATAATTAACAGGCTCCCTGAAGAAAAGCATAAAAAAGCAAGGTTATTTTGGGTGATTGCCGGTAGTATTGTGCGAAGCCTTTTATTGCTGGCTCTTGGTTGGTTGTTATCTCAAAAAGGCAAGGCTGTCTTTACTTTATTTGACAAAGGATTCGATCTTGCAAGTCTTGTAATGCTTGCCGGCGGCCTTTTCCTTATTTACAAATCAGTTCACGAGATACATCAAAAACTTGAAGGCGAAGATGTAAATATTCAAAACGGCAAAAAGAAATCGCTTAGCTTTCCACAGGCGGTTATCCAGATAATGCTCGTGGATATGGTATTTTCTTTTGACAGTATAATAACCGCCGGAGGTACTGCTAAATATGTGGCGATTATGATTGCTGCCGTTATCATCGCGATGATTATCATGTTTGCTTTTAGTCCAAAGATCGCCTCCTTTATTCATAAGCATCCTACGTTCAAGATGCTGGCGCTTTCATTTTTAGTCATGATAGGCCTCAGTCTTGTTATTGAAGGATGGGCATCAGAAAAAGCAGAAGATCTGAACCTGAAAAATTATATTTATTTCGGCATGGCCTTTTCCTTTATTGTTGAACTATTGAATATGCAGGTAAGGAAGAAGCACGTTCATAAAGTGATCGAGTTAAATGAACCCCATTATAAAGATGACGATAAAAACGAAGGTGACATGGCAAAATAGCGGCTTAATTTTTTTCAATCATTTTATGGATTGAAGTCTGTCGCGTCTTAGTTATTATATTAAATTTTGTACGTTTTACTGCATTCCATATTCGCTTACAAGATAAATAAGCGCCGCCATGTTTGCTGCACCAAGATTTAATTCCCGCTCGCTCACGTTTTCAAAAATATCTGTTGCTGCATGGTGAATATCAAAATAACGCTGGCTATCGGGCCGAAGCCCCGCAAGGGCAGTACCTATTTTTTTCAGTGGCCCTATATCCGACCCGCCGCCCCCCATAGAAAAATCATAAACTCCATAAGGATAAAAAAGGCCTTTCCAATTCATGATCTTATTTCTCTGCAAATCAGTCATCTCGAGACCGAAGCCTCTTGGTGTAAATCCGCCTGCATCGCTTTCCAATGCGAAAATGTGTTTTTCGTTTTTACGTTCCGCCTCAGCAAGATAAGCATCAGCGCCTCTTCCTCCATTTTCCTCATTCACAAAAAGTACAGCACGTATGGTTCGTTTCGGTTTTATTTCTAAAGCGTGAAGAGTTCTCAAAACTTCTATACTTTGCACTACACCTGATCCGTCATCGTTCGCACCTTCCGCAAGATCCCAGCTATCAAGATGTCCCCCAACCGTGATGATTTCATCAGGGTACCCGGTGCCTTTTATTTCTCCGATCACGTTGTATGCTTTTACATCAGGAAGCATTTTACAATTTGTTCTAAACCAGGCTTTGGTAACATTTCTTTTCATTAGTTCGCTGCTCAGGTATTCGGCATCGTTAGTACTTATAGCCACAGCAGGTATTTTTGGCAAAGAATCGTTGTACACCGTAACTCCCGTGTGCGGATAGTCGTTAAGGTTACTTGCCAACGAACGCACGATCACCCCGATCGCTCCGTACTTCGCCGCCGTGGCAGGTCCTTTCACCCTGGACACGCCACTCTCGCCATAAGCCCTGAAAGTTTCTATGTACGTGGGATTCATTTTGAAATTAAAAAAAACAATTTTGCCCCTGATAACAGGAATACCCAGCCTGGCCAATTCATTCATACTTCTTACTTCTATCACCGGCGCAGAAACGCCCTTTTCTCCTGTGCCTTCAGAATTTCCCAGGGCGGTGAGATGAAGCTGAAATTTTTTACCTCCGTTAAGTAATATTTCTCCCTGTTCTTTAGCTCCCCGTATCCAATGCGGAACCATGCAGGATTGCAGGTAAACGGTATCTGCGCCAATCTCTTTCAACATGGATTGGGTGAGCTGAACAGCCTTATAATGATTTGCGGAGCCTGAAAGCCTGGGGCCAACCTGTTTGCATAATTTTTTTAAATTAGAGTAGGCGGTGCCGTTATTCATTGTTTCATCAATAATTTTTTTTACGATTATTGAATCGCTGGTTTGCGATATACATACCGATGAAATCAATACACAAAGGACAGCCGGAATAAAATTTCTCATAATAACCAATATAGTTTTAATTTTTATCTCACCTCTGCAATTCTATCGGCGATATACCGCGTATCTCCCGCCATGGAACCATTGTCATTTTTTCCTGGTAACGCAGACTGATATTTTTTCCTTCGGGCTTACTCAGCCTACTGGTTACGGCAGGATCAGGTTACCAAAAAGGGACATATATTATTCACCCGCACATCTCCGTTAACTGAATTCATTCCTGCCAGGTTTATTTGTCCTTCATACGGTTTAAATAGATATCCTTGGTGAGAAAATTTGATAAGACATCCTGCCGATTTCCTCATGAGTAAATGTTTACACTAATAAAAATGAAAATGGTCAAAATGATAATTGCCATCCCCGGAAACCAATATAAAAACTTCTTCAGTAAAAATAATTTATACAAACATAAACAATCAATCGAAAAGTATCGTTTACATAATACGGTTCGCAGATTCCTGTAAAAGAGTAAAGCTTTGTATATCCTTTTTTATAGTTCTTACAAAAGTCACGCTCACACATGGCTTTTATATTTAATTGTCTATTTAAGGCAACAATATCTTAATACTTACCACCCCGGCTCGTCTCATTAATCGAAATAAAGATTTGATTCAAGGGATACCAACCACGGCTTGAATAATTCCATAACAAAACAAGTTTACTTAGAAAAAGTTAACAAAATGTGATTCATTTATGTACTATGCATCGTGTAATTAAATAAACATGTTGTGATTTACTCAATTTCAAATAAAAG
>JALZAJ010000157.1 GCA_030948465.1 Bacteroidota bacterium | reverse complement strand
GATACAAAATACGGTGATCTTAATCATGACGGAATTTTAAGCGCCAATGAAAAATCACTTGCCGGCAGTAAGCGGTATGTTTATTATTTTATCCTGCTTACTCATATACCACTTGCCGGAATTATTCTTCCCTTTATTTTATTTACCGCATACAGGGCACTAACGGCAGACTATACACGCCATACGAAGCTGGCAAGAATTACGTGGCCCATTTGGTTTTACGTGGCAGTAACAGGAGTAATTGTTTACCTGATGATAAGGCCTTATTACAATTAAAGTTGCGCATTTCATTCTTGCTTGTTTTCATCGAATAATTTTATTTGAGTACCTTGTAATTTAGCTAAAAACTATATATATAATTTTTCCAATGCGGGATATACGGCATTCCTTATAATCGACTCATATTTTTCAAATTTTTTACCGCTGTAGTCACCTTATTTTAGAATAAATGAGTTTATTATCCCCTCAATGACTAGTTTATAGCTTTTTTCAAATTTGGGATCAACGTAGTAAGTTATCATATAATTATTTTTTTTCATGGCAAACCAGTATGTTGTAACAACAAAAGGTGAAGACACTTTTGCTTTCATGATTAACTCTTCTGTATTATTTTGTGTTTTTCGTTGAAGTTCATAAGCACTCTCTTCGCTGAGACTTTGATAGAACATATCGAGCTCCTGCTTGGGATCTATTAAATTTGCTTGTACTGCCAAAGTCAAGTTAGCTGAGCTGAAATCATCGATACGTGGCTTAAGCATAAACCCCTGCCCCCGATAGGAAGCAGTATCCAATACCCAATCTGGTGGAAATTTAATAGTATAATCTGCCCTGTTTGCTGTTTCCCAATCGGCGAAATTTGTCTTTTTTATTTCAAGCTTATCGTTTTTTACAGCAGAGTCAGCTTCGATATATGCCAGCTTTTGTGAATGAGTGGTAATGAAATAAAGCCTGTTTTTAAAGATAGTGTAAAAGCTGCCGCTTCCATTGTCATAAATATCAGGAGAAGTGTATTTAATAATTTTACGTCCGTCATACGCAACCGTAAAGCCTCCTGAGTAAAGAAACAATTTATTGTCAAACACAACTGACGGCCCATCAAGATTGCCACTACCCGCGGGTGGTTGTATCAATCTAATAGAAAAGCCATCGAATTCCGCTAAAACAAATGTTCCATCGGCCTGTACATAAGTAAGGTAATCTTTCATGCGATAAGTTACCGGCATTTCAGTGGAAGGATATAAAATGCCTCCTTTCTCAGGATTATCTATTATTTTAACTGCACCATTTTCTACCGCGGCAAGTTTACAGGAAGATTTATTTTCATCCAGGTATTTACAGTACAACCGATCATTTAAAACAAACGGAGAAAAAAAATACCCTTTATAAGCGGAGGTAACTAATTTCACAGTATTCCCATCAAATACTGCAATGTGTGAACTTACCAGGTTGCCGTATTCCATGTAAAGTTTATTATCGTATACAACCGGATAGCCAACATAATGCATATCAGCCGGGCTGGGATATGTTTTAACTACACCATTTTCAAGTATCGACAAAGCAGCGGCAACTGCGGAATTTTTAAAACACAGCTTACCGTTATAAGAGATCAAAGAACCTGCACAATCTGAACCTGATATTTGTTTAGTTTGAATGCCATCATACTCCATAAGCCCGGATCCGCTTTTAAGATATAATTTACCGTTGCTTACATAAGGATAAACAGTCGAATTAAAATTATCTATTCCTGCTACCTCGTCAAATCTGTCATTATGTAGTACGTAGAACTTTTTGCCACTGCCACCATAAAAATTATTTTTAAATATTACGGGTGTTGTTATTTCGCCGGGCGTTATTAAAGGCATAAAAGTTTTTCCATCAAAAGCTGCACAGGTACTGCTGAAAGAAGGCCTGCCGTAAGCGAGATAGAGCTTATTGTTGAACACGGTTAGCGGAAAACTGTTAAGTGAAGTATGAGCACTGAAATCAATCGGGACAAACTTTATGGTTTGACTGTTTACAGATGAGGTGTAAGAAACGAACGTCAGAAGTAAAAATTGAAGTATTAAATAATTTCTGGCTTTCACAAAGTTTATGATTTAAAATAATGCAGTATTGTTTTTAAATAATATTGAAACTCTCAATTCTGTGCGATCAATTAACTATTTTATTTAGGGTCATAAAATGTTTTTTTAAAGTCTGCCAATGTCATTGCATTTGTAACAGCGTTATCATCATTCGTAAAGGCATAAAACTTTATCATCTGTATTCCGCTTTTGTTTGTCGTTATTTCGCCCCAACCGCCTTGATTTAATGAGATGGATTTAATATAATTATTCATCATTGTTATATCACTGTTTTTGGGTATTGGTCTAAACACAATGTGCGTACTCTTATCACCTAATACGGTAAGAATATATTTGTCGCCTTGCTTAACAACATTGGCTTTTATATTAGAAATATCGTTTGAGGCCGCCTGCGATTCAGGACTTAGAGTATTGTCTTCAACACTATTTGCGCTGCCCTCCGAAGGCGTTTTACCTATCAGACCATTGCTGTTATTATCATCATCTGCATTTTTATCCTTTTGAATATTTTCGGTAGAATGTCCATTACCAAAATTTATATCTTGCTTCTGATCTTCATACCCAAACGGCACAATTACCCGAACATAGCTATTTACTTTTCTTGCGCCTACTTCACCGGCAATCCATTGCCTATACGGTTCTTTGGTTGTAACAACATTGCATTTATCTCCGCTGCCTGGTTGTATATGTTTATAAAATAACTTAAGAGCTTCAATGGCGCAATCTGGACATTCTTCCGGGAAACTTACTACAGTTAACTGGCATGGCTGCCCGTCCTTTTGTAAAATGAATTGGACTATAACCTGCAGCTTTTTACCGACCACGTGATTCTTTTCTAAAACCGACTTTTGCAATCCGCATCTTAAGAGTTGTTTCCAGTCCGCTTCAGTTCCAGCAAATGAAACTCCGAATGATCTCATAAATACTCTGTCCTCTCTTTCATCACCGGATTTCCCGACAAAAGATAACGCTTTTAACTCATCGTTAATTTTTAATTTACTTGAAATAAATGGCATCTGACCTTCTGAAGAAATAGGAGTAAAAGCAGAGTTTTTTATTAATTCAATCACATCGTTACCCTTTTTGTCATCCGTATAAGTAATTGATATTTTTAGAAATTTGTTGCCGTCTCTGTTAGTATAGAATTTATATATTTTTTGAGTGGGTAGAGGTACCCCTGGCTTATAGGTAACTGTATCTTTAAACACAGTAAAAAAATTGTTATCAATTGTTTCAAATGAAGTAGCTGTATCAACTTTTAGCCAGCCCCCTCTTTCCAGGCCAAACTTTGTTCCTGAAGTTATTGACTTTACATCGTCCTCAAAAAAGGCTGACCATCCTAAGTTAGGTGTTAGGAAGAGTTGATTGTACCATAATCAATATTGATCAAACATTCTTTGTCGTCGTAGTTACTATAGATGACTGCTGTATTTATAAAACTACTTGTAGTCTTACCGTCAGGGTCAATAAATTGATCGGGAATTTGCCTGATATTTTGTGCAGACTTTCCTATTTTATTAAACAAATCGACTTGATACATATCAGCATTAGCGGGGAGTCTAAGAGTCCACCCAAGGCTGGGAATTGTTACGCTTTGAACGTTTTCTTGTGTAAATGCGGAATAACAAAGCAAAAGAAAAATGAAATGTAAAAAGACTGCTTTCATATATTATTAGAGTGTTTATAATTGTTGCTTAAAATTAGAATTATTGTAATTCTTAGCCTGCTAAATTGCGTACAATGTATTAAGCTAAAATAAGCAACATCTTTTTACAATAAATTTCCTCGTATAATTTTTTACATTGAAATCTTTGGTATCTTAAAATGTTTTTACCATTATTAACTTTCATTACCCAATCGATATTCACCGCAATCTTTTCACCGGCTCCTGATCTCTACCCAATCTGAAGTAGGCCTTGATACCCCGTTTCGGCTTTATAGCATACACTTCGTAGTCTGCAGCCTGCGGGTATGCCTTGAACGAAACAAATAAAAATACAAGGAGAAGATCAATTACATTTTCGTAATACTTGTTCTATTCATAATATGAAATTAATAGGCTATCGTAAATTTAAATTCTCCTTTTGAAAGCAGATAAATCCATAAACATATTGCTTAACTTAGTCTTTAAATAAAGTTTATGCCCGATATTCATCCTCAATTCATTAAAGATACAGCAGGCGAAAACCTTGTTGTTCTTTCTCAAAATGAGTTCAATATATTAATGGAAGAACTGCAGGAGTTAGAAGATATCCGCCTTTATGATGAAGTGAAAAAAAATGATACTGGCGAACGCATTGCCGCACAGGATGCTTTTAAAATGATAGAAGCCAAACGCAAAAATAGCTAATGATTCATGCAATCAATTTTAGCAAGCAGGCTTTTAAGGATTTGGAAAAAATCAACGAGCCATTTTACTCTCACATCAAACAAGCTATATTAAACCTCATTGACAACCCACGGCCTCAAGGATGTAAAAAATTAGTGGGCAGAGACGGTTACCGAATCAGGATTAGTAACTATCGCGTAATATATGAAATTTTTGATACGGAACTTTTAATAGATATTATACCGTTGGGCATCGAAAGAATGTATATAAGTAACAATATTTCAAATCATTTTTGAATAGCGATGTCCGTTCATGAATTTTTGTTATTCCTTCATCCATCTTTTGGTGTTCTTAAAAAACCTCCATCGGCGGCTTCTTTTCGTCTTTGTAATACTTTTTAAGCTTGAAGGAAAGGCACGACCAACGGGAGCAAATTTGCTTTTTATCCCTTAAACTATCCCCTTCATTCTTTGAATTAATACCCCCTTAGAATATTTAATGGAAGCTTCTTTTCATCCGATAGCCATCTGGATCATCTCACGAAGAGATACGTGCGCCAATCCTCCGATAGCAGCTCGGATAACCTCGCGGCAAAGATGGCGTTTCCTGCATTTAATACATAGTTGATCCATTAGTTTGCTCTTTTGAATGCCCTGCCAAAGTCTCCTATCCCTATAGTGATATAATGCATATTGCCACTGAAACCAATATATTTCTTCCCGAATTGCGGGGTGTTATATGCATAGCGCAGCCGTAAAAACCAATAGCCCTCTTCGCGGCCATAACTTACCATCGGCGTTTTAGACTTGCCTAATTTCAGATCTACATTTATACCTGCCGTGTAAGTAACTGTAAATTTTAATTCAGTTTCTTTCAGCCCGGACGCCTGGGCAAGATCATATTGGGTAGGAGAAATATCAGTGG
>JALZAJ010000130.1 GCA_030948465.1 Bacteroidota bacterium | reverse complement strand
CAGGACAATTAAGAGAATAAAAAATATAATGATCGGAAGCATATAACACCATTGGTTTTGTCAATCCTGCTAAAAGAATACAGATTGAGCATTTCATAAATTTTAAAAAAGACAATTTATAATTTTGTTTTCTATTTTTATAGATTGATTTTTATCTATAAAAATACAATGATTGAGCAGGCAATACATAGTAAAAGAATAATTGTAAAAGATGGGATTACAGATGCTACGATTCTTATTAACAAAGGAAAAATAGAAGACATAATAAAAGGCATGCCTGAAAATTATTCCGGTGAAATAATCGATGCAGGTAATAAAATAATTATGGCGGGAATTATCGATCCGCACGTCCATATAAACGAGCCCGGAAGAACGGAATGGGAAGGATTCGATACAGCCACCAGGGCTGCGATTGCCGGTGGCATCACTACACTGATCGATATGCCGCTAAATGCATCACCGGTTACAACCACCGCCAGAGCTTTCAACGAAAAGATCGCATCAGCGAAAAATAAATTGCATACGAATTGCGGGTTCTGGGGAGGCATTGTTCCGGGCAATGAAGATGAAATTGAGAAACTCATTGACAAAGGTGTATTTGGTTTTAAAGCATTGCTTACCCATTCGGGCATTGATGAATTTCCAAATGTAAATGAAGCCTGTCTGAGGAAAGTAATGCCGGTTATTGCCAGGCATCATTTGCCATTGCTGGTGCATTGCGAACTGGATAGTTTTAAAATGGAGGCAGCAGGCGACAGTACTTCTTACAAAAATTATTTATCATCACGGCCCAAAAAATGGGAAGATGATGCGATCGCTTTAATGATCCGTTTGTGTGAAGCATATTATTGTCGTGTGCACATCGTTCATCTTTCGTCAGCAAATTCCATTGAGCAAATTGCGAAAGCAAAACAACAGGGTTTGCCACTTACGGTAGAAACGGCTCAGCATTATTTGTTTTTCAATGCGGAAGAAATTCCCGATGGCGCTACCCAATTTAAATGTGCGCCGCCGATTCGTGAAAGAGAAAATAACGATCTTTTGTGGCAGGCGCTTAAAGAAGGAATTATCGACTTTGTCGCAACGGACCATTCGCCCGCTACCCTGGATCTCAAAGAAATAGAAAGTGGAAATTTTATGAAAGCATGGGGTGGTATTGCTTCTTTGCAATTTGCCTTACCCGTTTTGTGGACCGCCGCTAAAGAAAGGAATTGCTCTATAACTGATATAGCAAAATGGCTTTCTGAAAATCCGGCAAAGCTAACAGGACAGGAAAAAAATAAAGGGAAAATTGCCATTGGCCTCGATGCAGACATAATTATCTGGGATGATGAAAAAGAATTTATAGTGTCTGAAAATACAATTCATTTTAAAAATAAAATAACCCCCTACCTCAACAAAAAGTTAAGCGGTGTTGTAGAACAAACTTATCTTGGCGGCCTGAAAGCGTATAGCGACGGGGGTTTCTCTGCGTTAAACAAAGGAAAAATTATTACCTCCAATGAGAGCAATTGAGAATTACTTTTGGAAACACAAATAAAATTTAATTTACAGGAAATAAAAGACGATAACCAAACTGCATAAATCAACAATGAAAAATTATAAAGTAAGAGCCGAAAAAATTGAAGCGAGAATCCAGGAACTTGCCCAATACAGTGATGAGCCGGATTGCCTCAGCAGAATTTTTGGTACAAAAGCATTTGTTGAATGTCAGCACAGGATTGAAGCCTGGATGAAGGAAGCGGGACTCGAAACATATATTGACAACATAGGAAACGTGAGGGGAAAATTAGTTTCGCAAAAAGAGGATGCTAAAACTTTTGTTATCGGGTCTCATTTTGATACGGTAATAAATGCGGGCAAATATGATGGCCCTCTTGGAATATTAGCGGGATTAGATGTTATCGAAAACCTGGTTACACAAGCTATCGCGCTTCCTTTTCATATTGAACTCATCGCCTTCGGTGATGAGGAAGGCGCCCGTTTTCATACTTTTTATTTAGGAAGCAAAGTTATTTCGGGCAGCTTTAATACAGATTTGTTGCAAACGAAAGATGATAAAGGAATTTCATTGGAAGAACTTTTAAAAGACCTGCAGTACGATAGCGCTAAACTTTTGCAGGATGCAATACCTCCTGAAAAATGGTTAGGCTATTATGAAATACATATTGAGCAGGGACCTGTATTATATAAGAATGATATTGCCGCGGGGATTGTGACCGTCATCGCCGGGCAAAGAAGAATAGGTATGGAGTTTACCGGCATTGCAGGCCACGCGGGCACTGTGCCCATGAAAATGCGTACGGATGCTTTGTGCGCAGCGGCTGAATTTATTGTGGCAGTCGAGCGGTTTGCATCTGCTAAAAAAAGTAATGTTGTCGCAACCGTTGGCAAAATTGAAGTTCAGCATG
The DNA here is from genome assembly GCA_030948465.1 of Bacteroidota bacterium. Taxonomy (GTDB): domain Bacteria; phylum Bacteroidota; class Bacteroidia; order Chitinophagales; family Chitinophagaceae; genus Ginsengibacter. The sequence goes on along the minus strand of JALZAJ010000130.1, from coordinate 902 downwards.
CAGCCAGCAATGTTATTCCCGGAAAGGTGACTTGCAGTCTCGACCTGAGAAGCGCGGGCAAAAAAAAACTGACAAGAGCTTACGAAGATCTCAATGAAATTTGCGAAGAAATTTGTAATAAAAGAAAAGTGTATTTCGAATGGAAACTGATTCAGGAAGCGAATCCAATTAGCTGCAATGATGACCTGGTGAAACTCCTGAAAAAATCAATAAAACAAAAAGAGATGGATGTGATTGAAATGGAAAGCGGCGCCGGCCATGATGCGGTGGAGATCTCCGCAGTGGCTCCTGTTTCGATGCTTTTTGTAAGATGCTACAAAGGCATTAGTCATAATCCTTTGGAGAAAGTGGAGGTGAAGGATATCGCTATCGCATTAGAAATTTCAGACAATTTTATTCAACAACTGTCTTCGAAAGTTTCAGATCTTCAGCAGGTTAATATTGACAAGATAGGGGAAGTTTGATCCGGAATAATAAAACATAATCCATGGAAATATCAGCATTAACAAGGTCGGTGGTAAAACGAAACCATGCAGTAATTAGCCCTGATGGTTATATCAATAGCTGCGTGCCCGGCTGGGATAATTGCACCGTTAATGTGATCATCAATGAACAAATGGGAGCTCATCTTGCACAAACTTTAATTACGGCCAATAAAGATTGCGGGCTTTCAGGAACAACAAAAACATCTCAAATTTTTTTTTATATCATCAGCGGAAAATGTGAAGCCAATGTAAGTGATGATAAAAAAGTACTCTCGGCAGGTGACTTCGTTTATGTTCCTGTTGAAAAAAAATATTCATTTAAAAATATAGAGGAAGGAACACAGTTGCTTACATTTCATAAAGTATATGAAAGCCTTGATGGATATAAAATTCCGGTAACTATTTTTGGAGACTCAG
>JALZAJ010000129.1 GCA_030948465.1 Bacteroidota bacterium | reverse complement strand
ACCTTTAACCGGGTTGTTCATGAGCGCAGGGTGGAACTGGCATTTGAAGGACACATTTTTTATGATATGAAACGCTGGCGCTTAGCGCACATTGTTTGGGATGGTAATCCAACTACATTAAGCGATTTAAAAAATAACATCGGTGTCGCAACACAGCGCAGCACTCAGCCGTGGGGATTGTGGCCATATAAGACTTACTTCCCGGGAAATCCTAATGACGGTAAATGGCTATTCAAAGAGGTGCTTCCTTCATTAGTTACAGGTACTAATCGTTTCCTTTTTGGAAACTATTATACATTTATCGGGGATGATGTACGTTCGGCAAATCCACAAATTGTAAAACAACCCAACCAATAAATTATTAGATAAATTATTAGATTATGAAAAATTCTTTGCGATATATTCTAATCTCTATGGTAGCTCTATCATTTTTCGCTTGTAAAAAGGATAACTATAGTGAGCCCGGCACATTTTTAACAGGAAGCCTGATGTATAAAGGGGATTCTGTTCAGGTGGAAAGAAACCAGGTCCCCTACCAGATCTATCAATATGGTTTTGGAAAGGTTGGGGCAATCAATGGAACATTTGAGCAGGATGGCAGTTATTCCCAGGTACTTTATGATGGCAATTATAAATTAATTATCCCCAATGGGCAAGGACCATTTTTATGGAACCAAACTTCTTCCGGGGCTCCCGATTCCCTTGCCATTACTTTAAAAGGTAATCAGTCAGTTAATCTTGAGGTTACTCCTTATTATATGGTGAGAAATACCAAAATATCAGTTGCCGGCGGTGTTGTTTCCGCAACTTTTAAAGCGGAACAAATTATTACCGATCCCACGATGGCAAAATCTATCGAAAGAGTGAGCCTTTATATTAATAAAACTCAATTTGTTTCCGGTGGCGACAACATTGCGCTCATGGATTTAGCCGGAACTAGTATTACAGACCCCAATAACATTTCATTAAGTGTAACTATACCGGCGTTGGTGCCAACTCAAAAGTATGTTTTTGCACGCGTAGGAATTAAAATTACCAATGTGGAGGATATGATCTTTTCACCTCTTCAAAAGATATCGTTTTAGTTTTAGGGAGCCGTTCATTTTTGTTGACGGCTCTTTTTTTAAAATTTACCAGGATTCAATTTGGAATCATTTTAATCATTATTTCCGCTCCAGATTATTGCTTATGATATCATTCCGGTGAGATCGGTTATTATCATGTATGCAGATGTCATTAGTGTATTTTGAAAACAAAGGCCGCTGCATATTCATTAAAAATTTAAATTAAAAATGAAAAAAATATTTTTCTTTTCTTTCTTTTCTTTAATAATCTTCTTCTCTTTTGCCCAAAGCAACTATCATTTAGCCGGAGATAAAATTAAATCTCCCTGGGCCGACAGTATAAATACTTCTAAAGTACTGCCTGATTATCCGCGCCCATTATTGCAACGGGATCAATGGCAAAATCTAAATGGCTTTTGGCAATATGCAATACTTCCTGTATCAGGCAGCGAAAATATTCCTAACGTTTTCCAGGGAAATATTTTAGTTCCATTTGCTGTAGAATCTGCATTATCGGGCATTGGTAAAACTGTGGGAAAAGATAGTGTGCTTTGGTACCAGACAACAATTACTATTCCTTCGAAAATAAAAAATAAAAAAGTGTTGCTGCACTTTGGCGCAGTTGACTGGAGGAGTGAAATTTTCCTTAATGGAAATAAAGTTGCCACACATGAAGGTGGTTACGATCCATTCACCGTTGATATTACCAACGCATTAAAAAAAGGGTCGAAACAACGTTTATCCATTCGCGTTTGGGACCCGACAGATGAAGGGCCACAGCCGCACGGTAAGCAGGTTGTCAATCCCCGCGGTATCTGGTACACACCGGTAACCGGCATCTGGCAAACGGTTTGGCTGGAAACGGTTCCTGATACCTACATAGCTTACACAAAGCAAACCCCTGATCTCGATAACAAAACGCTTACGGTAAATTCATCCATACAAAACCTGCAACCCGGCGATCAAATAAATGTTTCCGCATGGAAAGGCAATGAAAAAGTTGCTGAGA
>JALZAJ010000124.1 GCA_030948465.1 Bacteroidota bacterium | reverse complement strand
TTAAATAAGCTTTTTGCGCTTTTTATCAGTGCATTCAATTCCTGCGGATGATGGGCATAATCGTCAATAAAAATTACCGGTTGCCTTGTCTTTTTACTTTCATAAAACCCTTTGTCAGACCGCACATCATTCATCTGGACAGGGGCAATAATATATTCAAACCTTCTTTTTACGCCTTTAAAATCCTGAACCGCTTCCCTGGTTTTTTTGAGGTCTATTTTCAAATGATGGGCAATCATAACTGCCGCAACGGCATTTTCTACATTATGCATTCCACCCATATTGAGCGTTACCTTATCCATCATCCAGTCTTTGGTCATTACATCAAATTGGTACCCGCCATCGTGCATGGTTATATTAGAAGCATATACATCAGCCGCATTATTTTGCAAGCTATAACGTAAATGGTGAGACGCTGTAAACCGGTCATTTGTCAACCCGTATTTTGTTAACAATAGCCCTCCCGGTTTTAGCCTTTCAGAAAATTCAACAAAGGATTGCTCCATATTTTCTTTTGTACCGTAAATATCAAGATGGTCAGCATCCATAGAAGATATCACCGCTATATCAGGAGAGAGCTGCAGAAAGCTGCGGTCGTATTCATCTGCTTCGGCGACAGAAACATTATTATCGCTGCTCCAAAAATTTGTATCATAATTCACTGAAATGCCACCCAGGAATGCGTTACAGCCGAAACCGGAATGCCGAAGAATATGAGCGATCATGGTACTAATGGTCGTTTTACCATGCGTACCCGCAACGCAAATACTAAAAGAACCTTTAGTTATTTCGCCCAGAACCGTGCTGCGTTTAACCATTTCGAAATTATTATCCCGGTAGTAATTATATTCCTGGTGATCCTTAGGAACAGCAGGAGTATATACGACCAACTGTGCGTTTTTGTCCAGCATGTCTATATTATCTTCATAGTGTATGTGAATGCCTTCGCTTTCCATTTGCCTGGTTAACACAGTTTCTGTTTTATCATAGCCACTAACGGTTGCCTTTTTGCTCAAATAATATTTGGCAAGCGCACTCATTCCTATCCCACCGATTCCAATAAAATAGACACGCGATATAGTAGTATAATCTTTCATTGTATTCCTTTTCTCTAAAATGAAAAGGATCGCTGTTTTATTAATTTTTGTTTTTAATACTCTTTAAAATTTCTAAAGCAATCATTTCGTCAGCCTTTGTGTTTCCCATTTTAGCAATGTTCGATTCCAATGTTTTCAGCTTATCTGCGTCTTTAACCAGGTCGAGAATTGAACTGATCAATTTTGTTTTTACCTCCGCATCCGGCACCAATATCGCGGCTTCTTTTTTTACCAGCGCCTCTGCGTTAGCCGTCTGGTGATCCTCTGCCGCAAAAGGATAAGGCACAAGAACCACTGGTTTGCCAACAACGCATAATTCAGCAATCGTCATGGCGCCCGCCCTTGCCACCACTACGTCGGCGGCTGAATAAGCATATTCCATTTTATCAATAAATGCATTTGTCCAAATGTTTGTTCTGTCTTCTTCAGCCTTTGCGGCACGTTCTGCAAAAAGTTTTCCTGTTTGCCAAATCAACTGAAGATTATTTTTTTTAAAGACGTCAATGTTTTTTTCGATCGTTTCATTAATACTTTTTGCGCCCAGGCTTCCGCCCATAACAAAAATTGTTTTCATCTCTTGTTTCAAACCAAAAAACTGAAGGGCGTCACTTCTTGAAATCTTTTTTAAGAAAACATCGCGAACAGGATTTCCGGTCACAATAATTTGTTTCGCAGGAAAATATTTTTCCATGTTTTCAGAAGCGACAAAAATTCCCGTTGCTCTTTTTCCCAGCATGATGTTACTCTTGCCCGGCAATGAATTACTTTCATGAATGAACGTTGGAATTTTTCCTGTTTGTGCAACTCTCAACACAGGAAAACTGGAATAACCACCAACGCCAATGACAGCCTGCGGTTTAAATCTTTTCAGGATCGACCTCACTTCAAAAAAGCTTTTCACTAACTTGAATGGTAAGCTAATATTTTGGATCAAAGAACTTCTGTTGTAGCCGGCGATCGTAAGCCCAACGATTTTATAACCTGCCTCCGGAATTTTATCCATCTCCATTCTCCCTTTGGCTCCCACAAATAATATATTAATATCCGGTACAATTTTTTTCAATGCATTTGCAATAGCCAATGCCGGAAAAATATGCCCGCCGGTGCCGCCACCCGCGATGATAATCCTTGATCCTCCCATCGAAGCCCGGGTAACATTTTCAATAGTTTCAATTAAATTTTCTTTACCCATTATTCAATACTTCGCTTATTTGTAATTACTCTTCTTCTATTTGCACGGTTACCAGCCTGGATTCTTTTCCTTCCATTTGCTCCACATTTCTTGCTACGCTAAGGATGATGCCTATGGCAAAACAAGTGAACCAAAGGCTGCTGCCTCCCATACTTATCAGCGGCAGTGTAACACCTGTAGTGGGGAACAGGTCCACGGTTACCGCCATATTCACGAGCGCCTGTATCACAAGCGTAAAACTTAAAGCAATGGCAAGAAAAGCCCCGAAAGCAAACGGACATCGTTGAAAAATCCGGATACTTCGAAATAAAAAAAGCAGGTAGATCAATAAAATCACCATACCCCCGGTAAAGCCATATTCTTCTATAATGATGGCGTAAATAAAATCGCTGTAGGGATGAGGTAAAAAGTTTCTTTGCTCACTTTTACCAGGACCTCTTCCAAGCCAGCCACCTTTGGCAATTGCGATTTTTGCCTGCTGCACCTGGTAGCTTGCATCTTCTTTTCCGGCATACATAAAATTCTGTACTCGCTTCACCCATGTTGACATTCTTCCAAAAGTTAATATGGCAGGAAGATCCTTTGAGACATGTTCTTTTTTATCATAATAATGTGTGGCAACAAGCACAAGTATCAAAAGAGGAATAAGTGCGGTTGCAATAACCATCAGGATATGCTTCACCCTCACTCTGCCTATAAACATTAGCATAAGAGCGATACCACCAATTAACAGCGTGGTAGATAAATTAGCTGGCGCTATCAAAAAGCAAATAATCATAACGGGAACGATCAGGGGCAGAAATCCTTTTTTAAAATCTTTAATTACGTCCTGCTTTTTACTTAATTGCCGGCTCATGTACATAAATAAGGCGAGCTTGGCCAGGTCTGACGTCTGGAAAGTCATATTGATAACCGGCAGTTTAATCCACCGATTCGCTTCATTAATGTTGCTCCCGAATTCCAGTGTATAGATAAGAAGGGGAATTGATAACAAAAATAAAATGGTAGCCACCCTTGAGTAAATCGTATAATTAACCCGGTGTGCAAAATAAATGATCAGAACACCCAATGCGATAAATCCTATTTGCTTAAAAAGATAACTCTCGGTGCTTTTATTCATTCTATAGGCCAGCGAACCGATACTGCTATACACCACCAGCACACTCACCATTGTAAGAAGTATTACAATTGCCCATATTACTTTATCTCCCTTTGTGCGGTTTAAAATATTACCAGTAACCGCTTGTGCGGAGGAAAATTTATTGGATAATATGTTTTTTGTCTCATTCATTGATTCTGGATTCCAGATACTTGATACTTGATTCTCGATACTTGATACCCGATACTTGATACTTATAAATTTTTCACTGCTTCTTTAAATTGTCTTCCACGGTCTTCATAATTTTTAAACAGATCGAAGCTTGCACATGCCGGCGATAA
>JALZAJ010000114.1 GCA_030948465.1 Bacteroidota bacterium | reverse complement strand
GTGACAAGACTTCTGTTTTAGTTCCCTTAAAAACTTGGGAAAAAATAAATCAAGATTATTCTAAGCTTCAAAATAAGCTTAAAGTTTTGACTGGAATAAAAGAAGGTTTAGCCGAAATCCGTGACGCAAAAAAATCTGGAAAAAAGTTGCAAACTCTAAAGGATTTTTTGCGTGAAAGTAACAGTTAACATCACGAAGTCTTTCGGTTCTGCTGCAAAACCACTTCTTAAAAAGTATCATTCCTTATCTAAAGACTTACTTAATCTTGAAAAAGAGCAATCACTGATCTCTCATCACTGATCTCTCATCACTCATCACGGTGATTTAGCCTTTGATAAAATTCACAACCCATTCTTTTGTATAAGCAGCAAGCATTGGTATAATATCTTGTTTCCCCGCTGCAAAAGCATGGTTAGCTCCCTGTATTTTTATCAGCGTAGCTTTTGGAAGAGTTGAGCAAACGTTTTCGATTAAGTTTAAAGTGGCAAGTTCATCTTTTGTTCCTTGCAAAAAGAGCATGGGTATCTGTACCTCCTTAAGATGTTCAGCCCGTTCCGTTGAAGGTTTGCCGGGAGGATGCAATGGAAATCCATAAAAAATAATTCCTTTAATTGCAGGGTGCGCATGAGCTGATACATATTGTGAACTCATCCTGCCTCCAAAAGATTTGCCGGATGCAAAAAGAGGAAGTAAAGGAAAGGTTTCATGAGCATTATTGATCGCAGCCTCAATTGTTTTATGAGCTACGGCAGGAACATCGGGTCGTCCTTTTTTATGCTCGGTAAATGGGAAATTAAAACGAAGAGTTCCTATATCCTGTTGTGCCAGTGAATTGGCAAGTGATATCATGAAAGGATGATCCATGCCGGCTCCTGCACCATGAGCAAGGGTGATCATGCAATTAATTTTTTCCGGAACTATATATTCAGCCGAAACACTACCGATAGAATCGGAGACCGGTAAAGAAAAAGATTTACTATTCACACTTTGAAGATAATAATTGTTATTCAGTTTATAAATGCCGTTGCCGGAATATGCTGATCCGCGCTTTGTAATGAGCTCGTTTGCCTTTATTTGAAAATTTAAATATTCTTGCATTATAAATACAATACGGCATAAACAACTTTGGCTGAAATGTTGTTGCTAAATATAAATGAGTGAATTGGAAGCTGCGAAACAATTTTAATTTAAAATAATAATGAACATGAAATACAATTTATTAGGCAATACCGGTCTCAAAGTTTCTGAATTATGTCTTGGTACCATGACCTTTGGTGGCAAAGGCAGATTTAAACCGATTGGCAGTTTGCAGCAAGGTGATGTAGATGCGCTGGTAAAACGTTCGGTTGACGCAGGCATCAATTTCATTGATACGGCCAATGTATATTCTGAAGGCTGGAGTGAAGAACTTACCGGCCAGTCTATTCACAACCTTGGCCTCGATCGTGACAGTCTCGTGCTCGCTACCAAGGTACGTGGCAAAATGGGCGAAGGCCCTAATGACAGTGGCCTTACCCGCAAGCACATCATTCAGCAGGCGGAGGCAAGTCTTAAACGATTAAAAACTGATTACATTGACCTTTATCAAATACACAGTTATGATCCTCTTACACCGCTGGAAGAAACACTTTGGGCGTTGGATGATCTCATAAAAGCCGGTAAAGTACGTTACATCGGCGCCAGCAATATGGCCGCCTGGCAACTGATGAAAGCGCTTGGCTACAGTGCGGCTAACCGGGTTGCCAGGTTTGTTTCGTTGCAGGCGTATTACACTATTGCGGGCCGGGATCTGGAACGCGAAGTAATTCCGTTGTTAAAGGATCAGAAAGTTGGATTGATGGTGTGGTCGCCATTGGCAGGCGGATTATTAAGCGGCAAATACAAACGCAATGAGGAAAACAATGAAGGCGGGAGGCGAGCCAATTTTGATTTTCCTCCGGTGAATAAAGACCGGGCTTTCGACATTGTGGATTTACTGCAACCCATGGCGGAAGCAAAAGGTGCCAGTGTGGCGCAGCTTGCATTGGCGTGGTTGCTGAAAAAGCCTGTGGTAACGACCGTTATAATTGGTGCCAATAAAATGGAACAACTGGATGACAATCTTAAATCAATTGACATAGAATTTACTGCTGAAGAGTTGCAACAAATTGCCGATGTAAGTAAGCTGCCCGCAGAGTATCCCGGCTGGATGCTGGAATTTACTGGCGGCGACAGAATGAAATAATTTGGATCAATAGCTCAGGCGGGGAACATACAGAAATTGTTGTTTCATTTTGAAATCAGACTGAGAAACCGTAACTATAAGCATGTTGTTTATCGAAGGAAAATTCCGGTTTTAAATTTTCATAAATTGATTCAAGTTCTTTTGGATTGGCGGACTTTTTTAGACTGCTTAAGATGGTAATAAAATTTTGAATATTGCTACGGTTCCCTTTCATATCTAAAACGTCATCGCCACTGGATTCACTTTCCAATTCGGCTAATTCATTGGTAATTTTTAAACTCACTTTTGCGTTCCAGGAAAATATTCCATTGTTAGTGTAAGCGGTAAATCCTCTCTCATTAATATGAGATGGAATCCATCCCAATCTATCTAATGTTTCAATTGACAGAGCAAGAAATTGACTTGCAGTTAAGTTATCCAACGCTATTTGCCTTGCTTGTTTTTGTGAAAATTCCATAGAGGGATAACTAATTACCGCTTATTAATATTGTGAGAATTCAGAGATATTTTGATACTAGGCTAAGAATAAATGCTGAATTATTTTGAAGCAAAACAGCAAAAGTGTATGTTAGTCTTTGTAGCGGTACGTAACAAACAAATACTCACTCTGCCGCTATCTCCATCTGCAAGGACATCGCTTCCATCTTTGGAGAAACCTTAAAAAAGCCCTTTAAATTGAACACATTTCTTTTGGCTGCGACGCAATGTTCTTGAAGTCTTGCCAGAATATTTGCTGCAACGTTTCAGCAATTTTGCGAATGCCGGCAACATGATCACCTTTTTATAATTTACAAAAGATCAGCATATAAAAAATAAAAAGATGATTAAATAAAGTAGCTCATTTTTGCACCAGATCAGATACCGGAATAAGGAGTTTCTTTTGGAAAATTTTAATTATAACAAGAACAATTTTACGTATGAAATATTTTAAATTCTCCAGGGGAGATATTTTCGGCGGATTAACCGCGGGTATTGTAGCCTTGCCACTTGCGCTTGCGTTTGGCGTACAGTCTGGCGTAGGCGCAGCTTATGGGCTATACGGTGCGATCATTCTTGGGTTTCTGGCATCTATATTTGGTGGTACACCCTCCCAGATAAGCGGACCCACCGGGCCGATGACCGTCGTGTCTGCTGCCACGGTTGCAGCGCTTATTGATGTGAGTGGAAGCTTGCAAAGTGCATGGGTACCTATTGCTATGTGTTTTGTATTAGTCGGCCTTTTTCAAATATTGATGGGCATAATAAAAGTAGGTACGTTAATAAAATACATCCCTTATCCCGTTATCTCCGGCTTCATGAGCGGCATCGGTATTATCATTATTTTGCTGCAATTGTTTCCTTCCGTTGGCCTGGTTTCGCCTACGTCCACTGTTGATGTGGTAAAGAAGTTTTACCTGCTTTTTGGTGATATAAACATTTGGTCCCTTATTTATACCGTTCTCACCATTGCCATCATTTATTTATTTCCGAAGATCAATAAAGTGATTCCCGGCACCCTTGTGGCATTGCTCGCGGTTACGATCTTGTCCGTACTGTTGAAAAAAGAAGTTCCCGTGATTGGCGATATTCCGCAGGGCTTACCTCAGTTAAAAATCGGCGGTATTTTTTCGCTGGGCCCTCATATTTATTCATTGATAATTGAAGCTGCACTCACTCTTGCGGCACTCGGCGCTATTGACTCACTGCTCACGTCGGTGGTGGCGGATAATGTTACCAAGACAAAGCATAACAGTAACCGGGAATTAATAGGTCAGGGGATTGGGAATTCGGTAGCCGGTCTTTTTGCTGGCTTACCTGGTGCAGGAGCAACGATGAGAACCTTAGTGAATATCCGGTCGGGCGGCCGTAACAGAATATCTGGAGTTTTTCATGCGGTAACCCTGGCTATTATTTTATTAGGCGCAGGCCGGTATGCGGCGCTTATACCCAACGCGGTGCTGGCGGGAATACTAATCACTGTCGGAATTGGCATAATCGATTATAAGGGATTTCGCCATCTTGCAAAAGTGCCGAAGCCTGATTCCGCGATTATGCTGATCGTGTTGCTCGTTACCGTTTTCCTTGATCTGCTTACCGCTGTCGGCATCGGTATGACGATGGCAGTATTTATGTTTATGAAAAAGATGAGCGACATAGGCGAAGAAAGATCCAGGGTTAAAAATATCTCAGCGTTTAAAAAAGAAGAGGGATGGAGCGATGAACACATGCCGGATGAACTGGAAAGAAACGTGTACGTAAAGCATATCGAAGGGCCGCTCTTTTTTGGGTTCGTGTCAGAGTTTCAGCAAATGGTGCAAAGTATTCCCGAAATTAAATATGTAATTATAAGAATGGATAAGGTTCCGTTTATCGATCAATCAGGATTATATGCGCTTGAAGACGCAATTCTTTCGCTGGAAAGCAGGAAGATCAATGTGCTGATCACCGGCCTGCAGGAGCAACCCAATTACCG
>JALZAJ010000080.1 GCA_030948465.1 Bacteroidota bacterium | reverse complement strand
CCGAAGAACCCGGTGATTTTTGATCAACTTACAGACTGGTCTAAAAATAAAAATGACAGTATTAAATATTATTCAGGCACCGCTGTATATACTAAAACATTTCAGGCGCCAAAATTAAAAAGCAGGGAAAGAATGTTTATTGACCTGGGAGATTTAATTGCGATAGCAAAAGTAAAAGTAAATGGCGTATATGTAGGCGGAGCCTGGACGCCACCATACGAAGTGGATATTACCAATGCGATAAAACCAGGAGAGAATAAATTAGAAATAAGTGTAGTGAACAACTGGATGAACCGGCTGATTGGCGATTTGAATTTGCCGGAGGCACAACGAAAAACCTGGGTAAGTTTTAAGACATACAAAGCAGATAGCCCGCTGCAAACGTCAGGATTGCTCGGCCCCGTCGTTTTAAAGGTAAAACAGGAGGATAAGCTATGAACCCAACATTTTTAGCCGGATTGCTCCCAATGCTGCATGCGCCATAAAAGGGCTGCCGGCAGGAATCAACGTAAGGCTCCTTTCATTGAAATTTTTCTTAGTTTCTATAACAATTGTAAAAATGGTTTTTGCATCAAGGCCATCGGGAAATGTAGCATCTGTTGTGGTATCTCCATCAATCCGATTATCAGCATCCGCCACTGCTACGCTTGTTGTAATGTAAGGAGAAAAATCTTTTAGTTTAATTGCTTCTGACGGAGGTTCAGGAAAAGCAAGCAGTGCTACATCCTGAAAGTATTGCGGAACCGGCGGTAATTTTTTGGAATACAAAAAGGGGCCTTTTATTTTCAATTCCTGGTTGGCGAGATATCGCATTGATTGGCTTTCCTTGATCCATGGGCCACCGCTTTGGCTCCAGCCTGGGCTATGGAATATTCCAATGTCAACACCTTCTTTACTGCAGCCTTTGTAACTTTCCACCATTCATCAGAAAATAATTTTACTTTCCCATAAGATGTTTCTTCTTTATTTAAACCGATGTTACCGATGAAAGCCCTGCCAATGCCTACTTTCGCCATGGCTTCAATGTCTTTTTTTACACCTTGCTCTGAAATGTTATCGCTAAGCCAATAATAGTAAACGCTTGGTTTAATACTATCCGGTACATGCTGAAAGCCTTGCTGCAATGGTGTTTGCGCTTGTATTGAAATGGATGTAAATAAGGTTGAGTAAATGATTAATAGAGATATTTTCATTGATTTTACTTTTGATTGTCGCCCTATTTAATTGTAATGATTTTTGGTCCCTTGTCTATACGATCATCCTGTACCTTCCTGTAAGATTAGAGAATTTTTGAACTACCAAAATGCCATCAGCAGAAAAGCCTCATATTCTCAATCTTTTTGCTAAAGAGAATTGAAACAGAAATTCCCGTACATCGCTGGCCTGATATAATAAATGACTCAAAGAAAAAAGTGAATTAGGAGCCGCAGCGCTGCTGCCTGCCAAAGAATCCTGTTGACGTTAAACTCATACCCATTGAAAAGAAACTACAATTTTATTATCGGATTCCTGTTTACCTGCGCTAAGAAGCGCTTCCTCAACTTGAAAAATATCAGACACTTAAAATAGTGTTCCTTTTTATACTTATTTCCCCGAAGAAATTCTTAAAGATTTTCAATCTTTTTGCAGCAATATGCTTTTAATTATAAAATAGTCTACAAAATTGCTGACGAAACTATACAGGAAGGAGCAGCATATATCATTCTATCTTAACCACCCCTTCCGCTACCACTGGAAAGAGCAAAAACATGGTTGCATCATGACCGGGTATGATGAACTTTTCATTCGATGCAAGTGATTTCATTTTTAACATGGCCCTTTTATAAGCAGTTGTATCAAATGTTCCACCGGCAGATGGAGGCCGCATACGTTGCAAACTATAATAAACCCAAATGTTGTCGGAGGCAAGCACTATTTTATTCTGGTGTGATTTCACCAATACATATTGTGAGTTGAAAGTGTGTCGTGACCCTGTATAAACATGGACGCCGGGAAATATTTCCTGGTCACCATCAACAAGAGTTAACCTGCCCGCTAAATTTAAGTCAACAAGCAAGCGGATGTCTCTTTTGTTGAAGCCCCCCTTGTTGCCACCTTTTTGCCAGGAGGCGCCAACAAAATAATTATAGTCTTCTTTTTGAATCCATACATGTGCTTTGGGAAATAAGCTGAGTCCATCCATGTGATCCCAGTGAGGATGACTCAATATAATGTCGGTAATATCCTCCGCCTTTACATTTAATTTCGATAGCGCTGAATCGGGCCGCACATAATTTGTTACGCCGAAATCTTTGGCATCTTCAATGTCGTTTAAAAAGCCGGCGTCAAGTAAAATATTTTTGCCATTGTTTCCTTTCATTAACCAAATCACGAAGTCAATATTTACACTATCATTTGCAGGCCCATGATCTACCCAATCTGAAATGGGCCATGGATGCGCGGTTCCGGCAAACTTTATAGCATACACTTTATAGTCTGCCTCCTGCGGGTATGCATTGAACGAAACAGATAAAAACACAAGGAGAAGAGAAATTACGTTTTTCATGTATTCACTTTTAAGTGGGATTGTGTTTATTATAAATCTTTGTCTGACTCCATTTTTTTCAATAACGGTAAATGCGTTTGAAAAACTTATTGTTTTGCCTTCAGGTAATGATAATAGTGCGTTGTCTGCAAAATCGGGCGTTTTACCCTTTTCACGAAAAAGGCTACAGCAGGGGGATTATCCTTTGCGTATTTAAAAATTAATTCTCCGTAATCTCTATCAAAAGTAAGTATGATAAACTGTTCTCTATTTGCGATTTTCATAACTTCAAGATCATCAATTCCGGGGAAATCCTCCTGGATGCTTTTTACAAAAAATCTTTTTCCTCTTGATAGCAAAGTGCCTGGTCCTGGGAAATTTTCGTTTGCCAGGAACATACTTAAGCTGAAATAGGAAAGTCAAGTTCTTGTTGCATACAAGCCTTAAGGTAAGTAAAAACAGCCCGCAGAGATGTTTCAGAAAGTGTGGGATAAGATTCTAAAATCTGCTTTTCATTCCACCCCGATGACAACAATCCCATTATCAATTCTTCAGAAATCCTGGTACCCTTAATGATGGGCTTCCCAAGTAAAACCTGGTCAACTGATACTATATAGTCTTGCCAATTCATATTGCAATGTAATGATTTTTGACCTTTGCAAAAAACAGGGGGCGCATTTCGAATTGTCGCAAGGTTGCCAACCTTCAGTAAAGTTTGTCTTAGGCTGAAAGCACCAGGCTCCAAGGTTGGCAACCTTGAACCTATTCCGACTTTCACACGGCATACTTCCTTCATACTAATCGCGGGATGCTAAAAATCAATTAACGGCCAAGCCTAAACGCAGTAAATAAATAAGTCCTTAAATAAAATGGTAGAGAAATAATGTGTCGCCGGTAAACGCCGGCTTTGGCTGGTCTTTTATTTCGAGCTGAATAAAGAGCGTGGCTTTGGTGATGCCTCTAAGGTTTATAATTGCCTTAAGCGAAACCCTGCACCGCACTTCGCTATCCACAGCCACGGCCTGCCCGAATTTGAGCTGTTCTATGCCGTAATTTACTTCCATCTTAAGATTCTGCACGTCGGCAACCTGTTTCCAGAAATAAGGTATAAGAGCAAGTGTAAGGTAACCGTGTGCTATGGTAGTTTTAAAAGGACTTTCTCGTTTGGCTCTTTCTACGTCAATATGTATCCACTGGTGGTCAAGGGTAGCATCGGCAAACTTGTTAATCTGTTCCTGGGTTATTTTATGCCAGTGGGATACGCCGATTTCTTTACCTAAGTGGGACTCGAATTCTGCATGACTTTTTATAACTACCATAGGTGCTAAATTAAAGAATGATTTGTTTAATACATTAAATTCAAAGCGTACGTGAAAATAATAGTTCCGATACGCATCTATTTATTTTAAAAATAAACTAAATGTCTTTAGTTGCGCCAAAGGAGTTTATTCGAACAAATTCAGGACTGCCGCACTTTTAATATTATAAGGTTTCTACGAATAATAAACTGTGCGTTTCTGTATTTTAAAGTTGCTCAGGATAGCTGGGGAGTAGTTCAATTAGCGCAAGCTTCCGCTCAATGTTGTTTAGTTAAGAAAGAATGTCACCTGTTCCGGGTTTTAAAACTTCCTGTTTTTTTTTCTATAATGATATCAGCCGTTCCGGCTTTAAATCCCAAAGGGATGATATTATTATAGCTCAATAATATTTCGATCCAGAATCCCAAAGGAGTTATAATGCAAAGTGGAGCTGAAAAAACGAGCACCATGAGATGTATAAATTTCCCGGGTAAAAAGAGGCTGCCATTTATTATCTTTCCTATTATGCTGATTGAAGATAAAGCGCTCAGGTACTGGATCGATAATTTTTACGGATACGGATCATGGCATGCCCGGTTCTGGTTCATTGGCTAGAAGAAAGTGGTGGTGATATACCGGAAGAAGTTGCCGATAAGCTCAACTACTTTTATAATCTGCAGGTGTTCGACACCCCGGGCTTTGCGACATCCGTGACCTGAACCGCTATGTGACCTTTAGTGCGGAAGGGCCAAGGGCCGAAAAATTCGCGAACCTTTACGACTACCGCTGCGGTACCCATGCAACGGACTATCAAGCATATAAAGTCAACGTTGGACTTTATTTATACAATAACCTACAAGATTATAATAAAAAAGCATTCAAATGAATGCTTTAATGATCAATTTTTCTTAGAGGCGAAAATTAATGACTATAGTATCTTCAAGAATTAAGGTAACGCCGCTGAAGTGAGAACTTATTCCACCGGTGGTGCCTGGTCTTTCTCGGGCGCTGTAGTAGCAAAGCCAAGTATCGGGCAATTCACTATAAATCCTGTAGAGCTAAGGGGAGTGCCGTCGGGGTTTGTAATAAGTCCATGTCTTGCAAGTTGCTGAATGGTACTGCCATCTGTTTGGGCATAATTTTTTCCTGCGGCGACAACTGCATCACTCCATTTGGCAACATTCAAATCCCATAAAGGCGTATAAAGTTCACGTTGCGCTTTATCCTTGACCGTAGTAAAGCTTCCCAGTATATTACGTGCATCTCCCAATTGCCTGAATGTTTCAAAGCGGGCAGGATTATCAATACTAAAGTTGCCGGGAGCATTGTCAAGTATCACGTGGTTGAGCCCCTGAACATTTGGATCATTCAAACCTAATTTTCCATTTGCAAAAGCAAATATCTCACTACGGGCAGTTTGCGGGTTATCATCCTGGTTAGGTGCAGGTATTGCGCCCATAGCAGGAACGAGGGTGGCACTTTCAATAGTCGCGCTTACATCCTGTGTCGCACTGAAAGAAAAATAAAATATATCCTTACCAAAAGCAAAAGCTCTTATGAATTGCAAGTCAACCGTCATATGGATAGTATCAATAGCAATGACACGATCCATTGTATTTGTATGTGCCTCGCTAACATCAAAAGGTCCGGTGCCTACAGCAACAATAGGCGCATTATACACCACATGACTTCCGTTTACACGTATCAGGTCGCTATAACCAGGACCCGCAACAGAGCCAGGCATAACACTTAATGGTGGAAACCCCGTAGCACTTGGCGTGAGCTGGTGTAGCGGCGTAAAATCAACAGTACCTACAAAATAAACCGGAGCTTTGCCAGGCACAGGATTAGAAGAAGTGACAGCCTGGATACATGATGCACATCCCTTATCAGCATTTACAAGGCGCGGGGCAAAATTTAATCCTAATTTATTGGCAAGTCCCTCATTCGATACGTCTGTACGTACATACCAAACAACGCCGTCGCCTGCATATCCTTTGTAAAGTGGAATTCTTGCAACGTCGCGATCAAGGTCTACCCAGATGGCGCTCTTCATAACTATTTTGCTACGGTCAAGCATGCCGTGTAAGGGCGGAACGTTATTCGTATTTGGCTTTGGCTCGTTGTACATATTTCCATGCCCACCGGGTTCTTTATGGCAAGCGAATAGTAACAATGAAAAGATCATGGGAAAGAATAACGTACGTTGTTTGGTAATTCCTTTCGGGAAAAGTAGATGTTTCATAAATTTTAATATTAATGTTTATAAATTTTTTACGTTTATTTAGCATCAAACTTGAACCCAAGGGATGAATAAATTATCACGTATTTATAACGTTTATCTACACTTAGTCTGGCGATGATATTTTGATGTATCCGTAAAACTCAAAGAGGCTGCCTCTATTGGCAACCTCTTTATTGTGATGAGATGAGTAACCACACTTTTAACCACAAACTTTTCCCCCCGGGTTTTTATTTTTCTTTAATCTTGCCCGTTTTCATCATGCTCATTTTCCGGCAAATAATCATTCACCCCTTCGTCTTAACGGTTTTAAGCCTGAAACAATTTGAATGACTGATAACAGACCTAACAGAATACCAAGAAAAAGTAGAAAAGGTGCTTTCCCAGGCCTTATAAATGTTTCCGTAAGTATAGCTCCGGCCATCAATCCCAATAATAGCATATTGCCAAAAAAAGAAGTTATTATCTTGTACCGGTTGTTTCGGCAAATTATTGAAATAGAAAACAGAAGTACCACAACCAGTTCAATTGTTCCGGTTACATACATTAACGCGACTCCATCAATTTTTAAATATTCACCAAATTGTGCAAATCCTTTTACGCTTTTTTCAGAAGCCATCAACTTAGGTATTGAAAAGTAAAAGAGTACTAAACTGCCGAACATGTTTATACTATCCCGGAGGACTGACTTCATCATTACTTCATATTTAAACCATTGTTATGCTGCTCGCTGGCGTACTACCAGGCTATTTTTTCGAAGGCGCAAACAATCACAAAATTTACCACCACAAATAAACAATAAGCCGCCTCATGTATCATGAGACGGTTATTGATATTCATCTTACAACCATGTTAAAACAAAACTATTTTCGAATAGGGCTAATCGGTTTGAAACGGTTTAGCTTATAAGAACCATTCCTTGGGGTCCTATAAATTATTTGTCTTTCATCTTATCCATCTTATCCATTTTCATCTTGCTCATTTTCCCTTCCATTGACATCATTTGCCCGTCTTTCATCATCATGGTTTTGCCGTCTTTCATTTTTACAGAACCATCCATCATAACCATGTTGCCGTTTTTCATCTTCATGTCCTTGTCCATCATCATTGTTTCGCCATTTTTCATCATCATCATTTTGCCATCTTTCATCATAACGCCATCACTCATTTTGTGTTTCATCATTTTTTGATCTTTCATCTTGTCCATCTTTTTGTCTGTTGTTTGTGAATAAGCACTTATGCTTAATACAAATGCTGCAATTAAAAAAAATACCTTTTTCATAATTTTAAAATTTAAGCAACGCTATTATATTTTTCAACGTTACTGATTAATGAATTTGTTTAACCTAATCCGATCATAAATCATACCGCTTCATACTTAAAAGCCATTGGTAGCAAACTAAATTTTTACCGCGCATTATCAGGCACAAAAACAATCGGGCAATTTACTATGATGCCTCGTCCGCCGGCAGGGCCGGCAGCATTAAGGCCTCCAAGAGATGCAT
The DNA here is from genome assembly GCA_030948465.1 of Bacteroidota bacterium. Classification (GTDB taxonomy): domain Bacteria; phylum Bacteroidota; class Bacteroidia; order Chitinophagales; family Chitinophagaceae; genus Ginsengibacter. The sequence continues at coordinate 7,622 of JALZAJ010000080.1, read as the reverse complement.
TGCGCATACCCATTCCTCCTGCTGCTAAAAAGCCATCCGCGTATAACTCAATAACATTAATAGGTGCAATCACCTCACGCTTATCAGTTGTGAGAATTGTTCTCTTTCCGGCAGCAATTGCTTCATCTGTCCACATCACAGGATGTACATCCCACAAAGGTGAGTATGATGCTGCATCGCAGAAAGCACTTGGATCATCAGAATCCTGGCATCCTGCCTGCTCCTGGAAAATGTTAAGCGGATCGCCTTCTCCTGCTACTGCAGAGCGAAGCCCTTGCCGCATTGGATTGCCCATCCCCATTGGCCCGTTGATCACAGGTATTAAAGCTTCGCGTGCTGAACGAAAAGATTTATCATCCCCCGGATTTGGTGCATCAGCCATATTAGGCGCATACGTATTATCCTCAAGTGCCGCAAGGTCTTCATCAGATGTTTCAGTACTGGAATATAAGATCGCAAAACCTTCGTAAAATCCTCTTGTAAGATCAATTTTTACAGTCATGTGTTCCTTATCCATACTAATTACTTTATCATGAACCCCGGTACTGTTAGCAATGTGAGCGGCATTGTAAATTATCTTTCCATCGAACGTAACAAGAGGACTGTAATTAGCATCTCCTACAGAACCTGGTTGTGAAGCCGGATCAAGAGGAAACAAATCAGGCCCAGGCACTAATTTCCTTTCAGGGGAAAAGTCAACATTGCCTGAAAATTTAAGTATAGGAAAATTATTAGGATTTTTTTTGCCGCCTGTTACTATTGTTGCAGTTTGTACTGCTTTGGTGCCAAGTGCATGTATCACCTTTGGAGACCAGTTTACGCCAAGGTCTATGGCTCGACCTACATCGGTAGATTCTGTAAGTATGTAATAAACATCCCGGCCGTTTGCATCCTGCCCGCGATAAAGAGGAAAAACGCCGGTGGCATTTACGGTATCTAAATCAGTAACACTTTTCATATTGTTCGGTGTGCTCTCTTTACTCTCATCTTCTACAGGAGAGTTATCTTTTTTGCAGGAAAACAAAAAAGCAGAAGCGCATAATATCATAAAGATTTTTTTCATTTTCATTTTTTTTATTTGTAAAAAATTATTTAATGTAAACAGGGTTAAATAATTTTTCTATACCAACTTCTTTTTACGTGAGCAATTGGCGGGCTCATATTACTTGCCAAGGCTAGCAGTTTCATGTTTTATATTTTGTTTAAAATTTCATTTCTTAAACCATATCGACCTTACACATTATAATACGTGTTTATTTGCGAAAAAAGTTGCAGAAACACTACTTTCTAATTAGATGATTTTAATACGGTTTATTTAAAATATTTTTATTTGTAGAAGTTGATGCAAGGCGCGAAGCCGCCAAAGCCTCACCTGCTGTCCATGTTGCGGCGCCAAGCAATAAGAGATCTTTTGCAAGAAACTGCCCGGGCATGGGTGATAAATAGGGAAACCCAAAACCAGGTTGCCACACGCCGGGCGTGGATAGTATAAAGGATAAGGTTATTAAAAACATGATTATTGAGCCAATACTTCCGATGGCAGAAATCTTTGCAGAAAGGGATCTGCAGGCAATCAATATTCCCAGGATGATTTCTATAACACCAAGAAGCTTTGAAAAACCCTGTACACTTGTTACAGTATAAGCCCAGGATAGAAACGGGCTATTCATCACTAATGGCTTTATACCTTCAGCTTCGTAAGGTGTAAACTTTAAAAAGCCCACCCATAATAAAACGATCACAAGCCCATAGCGAATAATTCCGGCGCCTAGCCGCTCAAGGCCAATTCCTGTATTACTTTCTGTTGCAATCATTGTGTTCATAGCCATTATTTTTACATGAGTTTGCATCAATAAATATTCCCGTAATGAAAAAAGTTGTCACGGATATATAACGTTTCTATTCTTTATAAAACACAACTGTAGAAGAAAGATTTTCTGCAGTTGGTAATACTTTTATAACTCTTTCTTTTTATTGAGATGCCGGAGTTTTATAATCATTCAGGTTTTTATCAAAACCTGTAAAGCCAATGAAAGATTGTTCCATACTGGTTTTGCCTGCGGAAGAAGGTATGTGATATGGAGAGCCTGGCTGCTCTGTCAAAGACCCATCACTTCCGATTTTAAATGTAGAAACTGAGTGGCTCTGGAAAGCACCGTTGACATATAAGAATCCTCCACTTGCTTCGTATTCATCTTTAGTATCCGGCATGGGCACATTTCTGCGCATGAAAAAATTTGGCGTTAATGACACAGATAATTTATCATCGCCAGCAATATCAAATGCACTTACAATGTTGCCGGTAAAGCTCGAAACATAAAGTCTTTTATTGTCTGGTGTCACGTGTGTCCAGCACGCTTCATCGTTATCGGTTGCTGAGCCCGTTGCAAAGTTTTGAATTTTTACAGCAGTATTACCATCGTGTACAGTAACACTGTTATCGCCTTTTAATAAAGTAATATTAAAATTAGCCATGTAAATATATTTTTGATTTGGGCTCCACGATAAGCCTATGTTTCCCGAGATTCCTTCTTCCTGGAACATGCCTGTTTGTGATAACTGACCATCTGAAAAATCATAAATATATAACCTGCCAGGCTTTTGTAACGCAAGGCTGGGGCTGGGTGTAAGGAAATGTGTAACGCCCCATGTATCAACTGCTAATTTTGTTCCTGAAGAATTAAACAATACTGTGGTTGGACCACCATAAGTTCCATCATTATAAACAGCACCAATTTTTTTAAATTCCAACCGGCCATTAGATTGATTGAAGGTAAAAACTGCCAGGTTACGCAGATCGGAATTCATTATATCTCCAAATTTTACGGGAGGATCACCCTGGTAATTTGGATTCGCAAATTGGTTCCCCACAACGATCCACGTTTTAGATGATGAGGTGTTTACTGCAATTGAAACCGGCCTAACACCGCGTGAATCCATATTATCCATTTGCGGCGTTGATGGATTTTGATCAACCTGTGTAAGCCTTCCGTTGTCTTTATTTATTTTAAAAACAGAAATGCTCCCGTTTACCGGATTGTTGCCTGCGTTTACAGCGAGCAGGTAATCGCCCACAATCTGCAATGACCATTGCTCATCAAAGTCCCCTTCCACCGCATCGCCGGTAGCTCCCGTTGAATAAGGAGAATATTTGGCTTCCTCTAATGAGCCATCAATTTTTCTTTCTAAGGCAATGATAGAATTTCCTGAAGAGGAATTGGTGGTTGTGTATATATACCCAATTGCATTCTTTTCATTTTCCCAGCCTTTTTTACAGGAAAATAATATTACAGATGTTGATAGAAGGACAAAGAGGAAATAAAATAAATTTTTCATAACAAGCTTTTTTAATGATGAAATTTTGTTCAGGATATACCTTTAAATATTAAGGATCGTTCAACAAACAACAATCCATACAGCCAAAAAAATATCACGGAAGTATGTCTTTTTAGTATAGAAATTATGATTATGAAAAGTATTACTGAATAGCAAAGGGGTATACGCTGAATATTTGTTTCAATCAATGGGTCTTATAAAATAAAAAACTAACCTTGCTCAAGTATTATCACAGATGTATATCATTTACATTCTAAAATTATCACGACTCTTTTTTTTAAAATAAACATATCTCAATTAAGAAATTTATTCCTCAAACCGGGAAATAACGGGAACCTTACGTTTTTAAATAAGCAGGTAATTGCTTACTCAAAGAAGCGCCTGCGGATGATTGTATATTGGAAGGCTAAATGAAAAGATATTAGTAGAATCAGCGGTAACAACAGCTTCTAAAGCTGCGCCATGAAGAGTGAGGATTCTTTTTATAATCATTAATCCAAACCCTGAAGGCCTGGCTTTATTTGCCGTCGGTTTTTTATCATTCCCATTTATCCACGCTAATAATTCTGCAGATAAAGGAACTCCGTTATTTTCAACATTAAAAATCAAATTATTATTTTTCACCTCAAGGGAGACTTTTATAATTCCATTCGCAGGAGTATTCTTAACTGCATTTTCGAACAGGTTTTGTATCACTCTTTCCATCATGCTTACATCTGCGTTTACCCATACATGATATTGGCATTGCGTACATTTTAAATCAATAGATTTTTCTTTTGCGGAAAGCTGAAATTGATTTACAGTTTCCTGCACAATTTCAGAAAGAACAAAGGGCTCAGCTTTAATTTGAAATTCCGGCGATTCAATTTTTGAAAGCTCGAATAGCATCGTTACCAAATGCTCCAGATTAAATATTTTATTCAAAATCATTTGAATATAATTATCCAGTTCTCCGGATGTAAGAGAGCCGTCCTGCATTTTTATCAGTAAAGTTTCAGTGTATCCTCTTGCAACAGATAGGGGAGTACGCAGGTCATGAGAAATATGGGCAATGAAATCTTTCCTGGTATTTTCCAGCCCTGTAAGCCTGTCAACATTGTACACAAGAAGGTCAGCCATTTTATTAAATGCTTGCCCAACCGGCGCGAGTTCGTGTTGCTCTTTTATTTTAAAGCGCGTTTTAAAATCACCTTCTTCAAACCTTTTTAAAACACCAGCCATGTTCTTAAAACTTTTTTGAATACTATTGAGATAAACAAAGCTTATAATGATAGAGATAAGAATAACAATACAAAACGCTTCGATAGCAAGGCTGCTTACATGGCTGCTGAACAGCATTTGAGACACATTACGATATTCGTTGCTTCCAAGTATCACATAAATATAACCGAGCTTATGGTTATTATAGTTTACTTCTGAAGCAGAAAATATTTTAGGGTTATCGGGGTCTTTTGGGTCAGTGCCTTTTATATATTTTTCGCCATGGGATTGTATATACTTCTTTACATTATCTAATGGCAGGTTCCAAAGCCTTATACTATCTTTGGGTGCATGAAAAGCAATTACATTTCCGGACGTATCTAAAAAATAAACTTCTGCGCTGGGGCTTAATACCATCGCATTTTGAAAAACCGAATCCGCTTTCTTTTTATTTATTCCATTTTCATCAAAGGGCGATGAAAATTTTGCAATGTGTGCTGCAACATCTTTATTAAGTAGCTGTGTGCTTGCCTGGTAAAAATGAGTTGTTGCCAGGTAAGTAATAAATGTAAAGAGTATGCCCAATATGGTGATTAAGGCAAAGATCAAAATAGTGATCCTTCTGAATATGCTGAATTTTTTTTCTTTCATTCTGAAAATCTATAGCCCGTGCCCCACGAGGTTAAAATATATTCAGGATGATTTAAGTCAGGTTCTATTTTAATTCTCAGCCTGTTTATATGGGATGTGATCGTGTGTTCATATCCTGAAAACACGTACCCCCAAACCCGTTCCAAAAGTTCCTGCCGGCTAAATGTTTTACCGGGATGCTGTGCTAAAAGTAATAAAAGGTCAAATTCCTTTGGTGTAAGCTCGAGCCGCTTTCCCTTTACTGAAGCTTTTCTTTTATCAGCATCTATCAAAATATTTTTATGAATGATTTCCTTTATTTGGGTGGTGTGGGTTAAAATATTATGCTCCGATCTTCTCAATAATGCTTTTATCCGGGCAATTAATTCAAGAATCCCAAAAGGTTTGGTTACATAATCATCAGCGCCAAGTTCAAGCGCCAACACCTTATCACTTTCTTCGCTATGGCAGGTTAGCATAAGAATGGGTGTATTACTATCTTTTTCCCTTAGCCTTTTACATATCTCCATTCCATTTAAATCGGGTAGGGTGATGTCAAGAATAACTAAATGAAATTCCTGGTTAAAGAATATTTCAATAGCTTCTTTACCGATTGAGGAAGATGTAAGTGCATAAAGATTGCCATCAAAATGTAGGTTAAGCAATTTTGTGATCTCAGGATCATCTTCAACTAAGAGGATGTTTTTCATTTTACTACAGGTAATGATGTCTAATAAAGATAAGCTGAATAATAAACAAAAAGCGGAGCGGCTAATAACTTTTCCATCTCACACCCTGCGCCAGATCGGGGAAGATAAATTTTAGTTTTCTAAAGCACGGGAGAGCATAAAATAATTTAGTGCAATAGCACCTAAGTGGGACTCGAATTCTGCATGACTTTTTATAACTACCATAGATGCTAAATTAAAGAATGATTTGTTTAATACATTAAATTCAAAGCGTACGTGAAAATAATAGTTCCGATACGCATCTATTTATTTTAAAAATAAACTAAATGTCTTTAGTTGCGCCCAAGGAGTTTATTCGAACAACTCAGGACTGCAGCTCTTTTAATATATAAGGTTTCTACGAATAATAAACTGTGCATTTCTGTATTTTAAAGTTGCTCAGGATAGCTGGGGATTAGTTCAATTAGCGCAGGCGTCCGCTCAATGTCATTTGGTTAAGAAAAGAATCAGCCGTTCCGGCTTTAAATCCCAAAGGGATGGTATTATTATAGCTCAATAATATTTATCTCCAGAACCAGAAGGTGTTACAATGCAAAGTGGAGCTGAAAATGAGCACCATAAGATATATAAATTTCCTGGGTAAAAAGAGACTGCCATTTATTATCTTTCCTATTATGCTGATTGAAGATAAAGCGCTCAGGTACTGGATCGATAATTTTTACGGATACGGATCATGGCATGCCCGGTTCTGGTTCATTGGCTATGAAGAAAGTGGTGGTGATATACCCGAAGAAGTAGCCGACAAGATCAACTACTTTTATAACCTGCAAGAGTTCAACGCACCCCGGCTTTGCGACATCCGTGACCTGAACCGCTATGTGACCTTTCGTGCGGAAGGGCCAAGGGCCGAAAAATTCGCGAACCTTTACGACTATCGCTTCGGTACCCATGCAACGTTGCACGGATTATGGAAAAACCTTATCGCCTTTGTTCATGGATACCAAAATAAAGAGCTTCCTGATCTTATCACCTACCAAAAAAATTCATTCGCATTACCATCACCGCCTAATGAAACATTAATTTCATTATATCCCCTGCCTGCTCATGATCATGCGTGGTATTATGCATGGCTCGACTTGCCAGAATTTCCTTTTCTCAAAAGTCGGGGCATTTACCAGGACCATGTATATCCTGGCCGCATACGCTCAATCCTCGGGAATATAAGTAAGTACAAGCCGGAAGTGGTGCTTATGTACGGCATGGATAACATCAACTTACTTAAAAAATCTGTGGAGGAGTTCTTTCACATAGCGAATTTCAAAATGGTTAGAGCTATAAAAGGGCGAATACCGCAGCATCACCGGGTAGAACTTGATGGAACTACACTTTTAATTACAACACAGATTCCGGCGCTAAAGCATAACCGGATTGAGACAGGATTCGATTGGTACGAGTTGGGGAAACTTGTGAAAGCACATTTATGATGATTAGATTTTCGCCTTTGTGGATTATTTATTTAATGAACAATGGCCGGTTGGCCCGCCCTGGATTATTTGGGAATTACTGTTGTTCAATATTATTGCTGCATTCACTCCTCCAAAATTTTATATAACCTTATCCAATACAATTTATAAACTGGCTCATAAACCAGTTACGTTCTGGATGGCACTCTTTGCAATAATTTGCTTGTCATTTATTCCTTTAAGCCTTTGGGTTGGGCAATATACATGGATGGGTTTTGGCCACATTTATAGTTTTCATTTTCTG